>JALWEK010000124.1:0-4277 GCA_027014185.1 Aquificaceae bacterium | reverse complement strand
CTCGAGGCGTACCTGAAGAGGCTCGAAAAACTCGAGGAGATAGTCAAGTCCTTCAAGGGGGTTGCCAACGCCTACGCCGTCCAGGCGGGAAGAGAGGTCAGGGTTATCGTCAATCCGGAGGAGATCTCCGACGAAGAGGCCTACATGCTCTCGAAGGATATAGCCAAGAAGATCGAGGAGGAAATGGAGTATCCCGGACAGATAAAGGTGGTCGTGATCAGGGAGCTAAGACACGTGGAGTATGCTAAATAATAAATAATAGCGGGTGTGGCGGAACTGGCAGACGCGCCGGACTCAGGATCCGGTGCCCGCAAGGGCGTGAGGGTTCGACTCCCTCCACCCGCACCATAAAAAAGATGAGATTCCTGATATTCGGCGACATAGTGGGCAAACCCGGAAGGAAGGCTGTGGCCCAGCTCCTGAATACCCTCAGGGAGAGAGAAAGGGCGGATGTGGTAATAGCGAACGTGGAGAACGCCGCCGGAGGTTTCGGCATAACCAAGAAGGTGTACGAAGAGCTAAAGTCGTACGGGATAGACGTCTTCACCTCCGGAAACCACATATGGGACAAAAAGGAGGTGTACGAGTTCATAGACAAGGTGGAGGATCTCCTCAGGCCGGCCAACTACCCTCCAGGAGTGCCAGGAAGGGGGTACGGCCTATTTGAGAAAGGCGGGGTTAAGTTCGCTGTGGTAAACCTTATGGGAAGGGTCTTCTTGGATCCCAACCTCGATAACCCTTTCAGGACCTTCGACACAATATACAAGGAGCTCTCCAAAGAGACTAAGGTAATAGTGGTGGATTTCCACGCGGAGACAACCTCCGAGAAGTGGGCCTTCGGTATATACGCAGACGGGAGGGCATCTCTGGTCTATGGGACCCACACCCACGTGCCGACCGCGGACGAAACGATCCTAAAGCGTGGAACAGCCTACATAACCGACGTGGGGATGACGGGAGCTATGTACTCCGTGATAGGTATGCACAGCAAGGAGCCCATAGAGAGGTTTCTGTACGCCCTGCCGAGGAGGTTCAAGGTGGAGGAGAAGGAAGGAACGGTTCTCAACGCCCTCGTTGTCGATATAGACGAGGAAACTGGAAAGGCGAAGGAGATAAAGAGAATAAAGGAGTCCCTGATTTGAAGGTCCTTTTCCTTCTGCTGTTCATCTTAGGATTGGCCTTCGCAGAAGGACCGGTAGAGTACGAGCTTCTCAAGAAGTTCAGAGAAACCAGAGACACGGGAACAGCCCTATTCCTGCTTGGGAACTATCCAGAAGCTGTCTTTGTGGACGAGCTGAGGATAGAGCTCGCAAGCCTCCTTTTCGAAAGAGGGGAGAAAGATCTTGCGAGGAGCGTGCTGGAGAAGGCGAACCTGGAAAATGTGAGGGACGAGTACGGGAAAGAGGCCTCGAAGCTCTGGAGGGAGCTGGGGATCGATCCCAAACCCTTAGTGCTAAGGTTCCCCGAGCTTTCCACGGATCTACTGCGGGAGGTCAGGCTCGGCCCGGAGGAGGAAGAGAAGGTCTTCACGAGATTGATAAGAAAGAGGAGGTTCGAGGAGGTCCTTGAGCTCTCGGAGAACTGCTTTTTCAGGGGCACGGCCCTTTACAGGCTAAAGAGGTACAGGGAGAGCCTCGAGGAGCTCGAGTCGTGCCCCGACGAGCGCTCTAAGACCTACATACTCCTCGATTACCTGAGACTAAAGGATCTAAAAGGCGCGGAGGAGTTCGTAAGGAGGAGGGACGATAGGGAGCTTTACTTCAAGTACGGGTGGGTGCTTCTGAGCCTGGGGGATTACAGCAGGGCGAGGAAGTACATCCTCTTCTCCGGACCAGACAGCAGAAGCTTCTTCTACGCCGGGGTCGTGGATTTCATAAAGGGAAAGTACCTTCTCGCTTACGAGAACTTCTCGGAGGCGGAGAGGTTCGCCAAAGGAAACATAGATAGGGCAAGGATATACTTCTGGAAGGCTAAGGCACTAGGGAAGCTGGGCTTTGAGGAGATCTCCCTTTACTACATAAGGCGTGCCTCTGATATGGCTGGCTTCTACTCGGCGGTTGCGAGAAGGTATCTGGGAGAGGATGTGCACGAGGAGATAGACCTGCGCTACCCCCAGTCGGATACCCAGGTTGCGGACAGGCTGATAGCTATAAAGAGGCTCGGATTTCCCTACTACATGAGGCTCGAGGCCTTCAAAAGCGTGGATAAGTTCACTCCGGCGGACGTTCTCAAGATAGTAAAGGTCGATCCCTACGTGGCCATAAAGATTGCGGTGAGAGCCTTCGGTGCCAACTCGGATGTTTACAGAGCCGTAGCATTCCCAACCCCCTTTGAAGAGGTCGTCAGGAGAGCATCGAAGAGGTTCGGTGTGGATCGGGCCCTTATCTACGCGGTGATGAGGCAGGAGAGTCTGTTCAACTATAGAGCCCTTTCGAGCTCGGAGGCTAAGGGGCTCATGCAGTTGATAGATAGCACCGCAAGATGGAAGGCCAAGAGGCTCGGAATAGAGCTGAAGGACATCTACGATGTGGAGACCAACGTAACCCTGGGAACAGCCTACCTAAGATACCTCCTTGACCTCTGGGACGGGGATCTAGTTAAGGCCATCGCCTCCTACAACGCCGGCCAGGGAGCCGTTAGCAACTGGATAGACTACGAGGACGATTTCCTCTTTATAGAGACGATCCCTTACGATGAGACGAGGGAGTACGTGAAGAAGGTTCTCTGGTACTACTACGTTTACTCTGATAAGCTCTTTAGATAAACCTCTCCGTGTTTTCCAGGTACTCTATAGGCTTCCTTCCGGCGAACCCGTCGTTGAGCTCGTGCCAGTACATTATCGTATCCTCGTCCTCCCTCCAGCACAGCCATATGTACCTGCCGTCGTGGTAGGAGAGGAAGTCCACCAGTATTGGATCCACACCCTTTATCACACCCCCGAGCTCCTCAATCCTCATAAAGCCCTGCCTGACCAAGCTCTCAAGCTCCTTAACCTTAGTCTGGTAGTACATCTTCTCCAGGTCGTCCTCCTCCTCTTCAAGCCGAGAGTAGATGTCGAGAAGCTCCTCCTTCTTCAGGTTTATATCCTCGACTATCGGCTTTATCTTAACGAGCAGGTTCCTGGCCTCTTCGAGTGTAAAAACCTTCATGCTCTTAAATATGATGTGGAGCGCTGGCATGTCAATATGATGTAATCCTTGACTTCCAGCTTACTGGAAGGTGTATCTTAATGGTAGGCTGCAAGGAGGTGGACATGAGATCGATAGCTCTGCTCTTGGTTCTCGGTTTTGGACTCACCTTCTCCATGCCAAAGCTCGTGTCTCCGGAGTGGCTCAAAGCGAACCTCAAGGATCCAGACCTGGTTGTACTCGAGTTCTCCGATTCACAGAGCTACCTGGTTGAGGGGCACATACCGGGCGCTAGGCTGACGGAGAAAGAGGACTGGAGGGTAATGGACGAAAAGACAGGCGCCCTCGTGAGGAAGTCGGTTGAAGAGTACGAGAAGCTCTTCAGAAGATGGGGTATAAGCAACAGCTCGAAGGTGATCCTTTACTACAAAGGGAACAAGATGAACGAGATACTTGGAACCGTATATGCCTACTGGATATTTCACCTGCTAGGGCACGAGAGGGTGGCCCTGCTGGACGGCGGTTGGTCCGCGTGGGCTAAGAAGGGCTACCCAGTGAGCTACGACGAGCCCACGGTTGAGGAGGGGAGCTTCAAGGCAAGGTACGAACCTTACAAGGAGATAAAGGCCGACTACTTACTGAAGAACATAGGGAAGAAGCCCATAATAGACGGGAGGCCTGTGGGACACTACTTCGGCGTGTCCAAGTTCCCGGCGGCCAAGAAGTACGGGCACGTTCCCTGTTCAGTACCGCTACCCTGGGAGTGGTGGGTAAAGAGGGACGAGGATATAGGGAAGCTCGTTATAAAGGTTCCGGACTACATAGACGAGTTTCTCAGAAACCAGGGGATAGGGAAGGAGGATGAGGTCCTGCTCTTTTGCTTCGGTGGGACCGGCGCGGCCTTCGTTTACATGATGATGGACTTCGCCGGGTACACTGGTATGAGGGTTTACGATGCTTCAAAGAGAGAGTGGGAGTACCTGGGCTACCCGCTCAACATGTACGTGTGGGAAACCTTCAGGGATTGTAAGGCCCCTTGAGCCTGAAGACCTTCTTTACAGGGTCGAACCTAAGGTGCTTGGGCAGGAAAAGCATCTCACCCTCCAGCCTGGATAAGTCGAGCTCAGGGTAGATACCTTGGAGCTTCTT
>JALWEK010000123.1 GCA_027014185.1 Aquificaceae bacterium | reverse complement strand
GTGCTGGAGCTGTTGCCCGGTGATAGATCCGTGGAGGGCTTCGAGATAGGCGGCGGGACGGGAGCTATCTCTATAACCCTACTTCTGGAGAGGCCGAGGTTGAGGATGACGGTGAACGATGTAAACCCTGAGGCGATAGACCTTATGAGGGAAAACGCTGAGCTCCATGGTGTGAAGGACAGGATAGAAATCCTTCACGGGAGCCTGTTCGAACCCGTAAAAAAGAGGGTCTTCGACTTTATAGTTTCCAACCCGCCCTATATACCCGAGGGAGCGTGGGAGAGCCTACCTCCAGAGGTGAAGAAGGAGGGCAAGCTATCTCTCGTCGGCGGTGAGAAGGGCTACGAATTCTACGAAGTCATAGCCAAGGAGGCGAAGAGACGCCTTAAGGAAGGGGGATTCGTGGCCCTGGAGATAGGTCACGATCAGGGAAGAGTAGTGAAGGAACTGCTCAGGGAGGGCGGCTTCAGGGAGGTTATGATATATAAGGATTACTCGGGACAGGACAGAGTAGCGCTAGGATGGAGCTGATAGGTTTCTTTATAGGTGTGGCGTTTTTCATAGCCCTCGAGGGCTTCTTCGCGGGCTCGGAGATAGCTCTTCTGAGCGCTGACAAAGGAGCCCTGAAGGCTGTTCTGAGGAAGAAGAAGTACAGGTTCGTGGAGCACTTCCTGGACAACCCAGAAGAGTACATAACCCTCACCATGCTAGGCTACACTGTCAGCATCGTCTTTGCTGCCACGCTCTACACCCTGGCGCTCATGTCCCTTGCCAAGTACTTCCCCGCTATAGCGGGGTACGAAGTTCTCTTAGCAGAGACCCTTGTGATATTTACAATAACCTTCGGCGAGATAATACCCAAGAGCCTGTTCCAGCACTACGCAAACAGGCTATCTATACCGAGCCTCTTTATCCTCGACAAGCTCAGGATCCCTCTAAAGCCCTTCCTGGCCCTATCTAAGGTGATAAGCAGGTTCATATCTAGCAGGTTCGCCCGCACTCACGTGAGCGTCAGGAGGGAGGATATCATAGAGCTCCTCAGGGAGAAGAAGACCTTCGCCGAGTACGAGGGTCTTATAGTCTCGAACATACTCTCTTTCAAGGACAGGAGGGTAGGGGAGATAGTAAAACCTCTCTACGAGATAGTTATGATCTCCGAGAACGCGAGCGTGTCCCAGGCTGTGGAGAAGATAAAGGAGAGCGGGTACGCGAGGATACCCGTTTACAGGGTGAGGGTGGACGAGGTGGTGGGATACGTTAGCGCTTACGATCTGTTAAACGCCCAGCCCCAGGAGCCTATAAAGAAGTACGTCAGGAACATACTGGTCTTTTCCGAGTACACGCCCCTGCCCCAGGTGGTGAACGAGTTCAAGAACAGGAGAGAGCACATAGCGGTGGTCGTGGACGAGAGGGGGGTGATAATAGGAATAGTTACTCTCGAGGACATCTTCAGGGAGATAATAGGCAGTATCCATACGGAGAGGGGGGAGGAGGAGCTCATAAAGGAGATCTCGAAGGACAGATGGATAGTGGACGGAAAGCTGGAGCTAAATGAACTCGTTAGGATCACGGGGGCAAAGCTACCTGAAGGTAACTACAGTACCGTGGGAGGTTTTCTATCCTACCTCGCCGGCAGGGTTCCGAAGGGGGGAGAGACCTTTCAGGTAAACGGATTCCTCTTCAAGGTGGTATCGAGCGACGAGAGGAGAGTTAAGAAGGTGTTGATAGAGAAAACGAAGGAGTGATGTACAAGTACAGGAAGCTCAAGAGCGTTCCACAGGAGCTTAGACCGAGGGAGAAGCTGGCCCGTCACGGGGCAGAGGATCTTTCCGAAGAGGAGCTTCTGGCCGTTCTTCTGGGCTCCGGGACCAAGGATAAGGACGTTCTGTCCCTTTCCAGGGATCTGATAAAGATCGGCTGGACAGAGCTGGAGAAGATGAGCCTCGGGGAGCTCATGGCGATCAAGGGTCTCGGCAGAGCGAAGGCCCTCCAGATAAAGGCCCTTCTGGAGCCCTCCAAGAGAATTAGGGAGCCTTTGGGTAGGGTCAGGGTTCTTTCGCCCGAGGAGGCTCACAGGATACTTGTAAAACACTTCAGTGACAGGAAAGAGGTTCTCGTTGCCCTCTACTTGGACCTCGGCCACAGGGTTCTTGGAATGGAGGTTGTGGCGATCGGATCCCTGAACAGGGTTTACTCCGAGCCAAAAGACATACTGAGGCCCGCGGTTGAACTCTCCGCCTACGGTATCATCGTAGCCCACAACCATCCCCAGGGCTTCTGTGAACCCTCCAGAGGGGACGTGGAGTTCACCGAAAGGCTAAAGCAGGCCTGCCAGATCCTAGGCCTGGAGCTGATCGACCACATCATATTCGACAGGGAAAGCTACTTCTCTTTCAGGGAGAAAGAACTCCTGTGAATTGACTATATGACATAGATGTCATATAATGGCCCGATGAGAGTACTGTTAGCCCTACTGCTGCTGTTCTCTGTCTCCCTCGGGCAGAGCCTTACCGTTGCGGTTGCCTCGAGCCTGAGGCCTCCCATGGTAGAGATAGCGAAGCTCTTTGAAAGAAGTAAAGGTGTGAAGGTGAAGCTCTCTTTTGGATCTTCGGGTAGCTTCTTCAGGCAGATACTCGGGGGTGCACCGTACGATGTGTTTCTGTCCGCGAACAGACGCTATCCGGAGGAACTAGTGAGAAGGGGGAGTGCTGTGAGGGACTCCCTCACAGTCTTTGCAAGGGGAAGGCTCGTCCTGTTCAGCCTTGACAGAGATGTCGGAGACCTGAGAGTCCTTTTGAGTGCGGAAAGGGTGGCCGTGGCCAACCCGAGGTACGCCCCCTACGGGAGGGCGGCGGTAGAGACCCTGAAAAGCGCAGGCCTGTACGAAGAGATCAAAGGAAGGCTAGTTTATGGGTCCAACGTGGGGCAGGCCTTCCAATTCGTAGTTTCCGGCGGAGCCGAGTACGGCTTTGTGTCCCTCTCCCTTGCCAAGGCATACGGGAAAGGAAACTACACAATAATCCCAGAAAACTTCCACTCACCCATAGAGCACGTTGGTGTGGTAACCGAGGCAGGGGTAAGAAAGGAGGCTGCCTTCGAGTTTATAAAGTTCCTGAAGGGTAAACAAGCCAGGGAGATCTTCGGAAGTTTCGGCTTCGAGGTTCCCTGATGGAAGAGGCCCTGCTGATAAGTCTGAAGCTCTCCCTGATAACCACCTCTCTTCTCCTTACCCTCTCACTCCTGCTCTCCTACCTTCTTGTCTTCAGGGAGTTCCCCTTCAAAGGTCTGCTCGAGGCCCTTATATTC
>JALWEK010000122.1 GCA_027014185.1 Aquificaceae bacterium | reverse complement strand
GCCTCTCCCCAGAGCTTATAGAGGCCGTGGAGGAAAGGAGGGATAAGGTATCGACAGTGGTTCTGGCCTTCCTCTACATGAGCCTGGGTATGCGCGAGAGGCTTGAGGACTTAAAAGATAACTTTCCCCAGCCGATAAGAACGCTTATAGTAAAAGGGGTGGAGGAAGGGGAGTGCCTGAAGCTGTGGGAGTGTTCCAACTGTGGGAAGGAACACGCAAGGTACACCCCCGTGTGTGGAAACTGTCTTTCTTGGAATAAATTAAGAACAAAAGGAGGGAGTTAGGATGCTCATCGACTCTTCCAAGGGGATAGTCAGGTTTAAAGTTGTTTACCACGGTATAGCCATGTCCGGTAAAACCACCAACATAGAACAGCTCGCGAAGGGAAGCGGGCTCGACATACTCAGCTTCGATACGAAGGAGGAGAGGACCCTCGTCTTTGACTTCATAACCAAGAAGATAAATCTGGACGGCTTCACCCTCACCTTCTCCATATACACGATCCCGGGCCAGGACATATACAGGGACATACGTAAGATGGTCATGAGGGGCGTGGACGCTGTGGTCTTCGTCGTGGACTCCTCCGAGAGGAGGCTCTCTGAGAACAAAGAGTTCGTTAGAACACTCGAAAAGGATCTGAGCCTGTACGGTAAGACCTTAGAGGATACACCTGTTGTGGTTCAGTACAACAAGAGGGATCTACCGGACGCTCTCCCGATAGATGTGCTCAAGAGGGAGGTATCCATACCCGGCAAGAGATCCACCGAGGCTGTGGCTCTTCAGGGGAAGGGCGTTGAGGAGACCTTTAACCTTATAGTAGAGGAGCTCGTGGACAAGTTCAGGAAGATGGTAGGATAGTTTAGAGTATGTTTTACGGTTACATCGGGGACACCCGGAGCCTGAACGATGTAATCACGGGCCTTCTCCAGGGAAGAACAGGAACCTTAGAGCTATTTGTAAACAGGTACTTCCTTTCCCTCAAGGTAAAGGACGGCCTCGTAACGGAGTTCAGATGCGACGTACTGCCTGAAGGCCGAAAGAAGGCGAACTACTACAACCTGCTGATCTACTGCCTCGCAGAGATGATCTCCAATCCGGAGGGTTTCTTCGCCTTTTACGATGAGGAATCTAAGATGAAGGCTCTCCCTCTGGAGAACCCTGTCGGAAGCGACGAGCTTATGATACAGGCGACTATAGTGAGAAGAGAGCTCGACGAGATAGTGGACAGGATAATATCCCCCTACGCCATCTTCAAAGCTACCGCCAAGGATCCGAAGGTATCCTTTTACGAGGGGAAGAACCTGGTAGAGGCTGTATCCTTCTCACAAGACCCTATAATCCCAGTGGTTAGAGAGATAAAGGATCTCCTTTTAGAGGGGAAGCTCGATATATACGAGTTCAGGGAGAGCGAGTACCAGGAAGCTCCAGACATAGACTACATGATGGAGAGCGTTCCCCTCAAGAGGGTGAACGTGGTTGCCATACTTGAGAGCCTTAGAAACAGCTCCTTCTCAGGAATTGCTAAGATCTCATCCACCACGTACACTATAAACCTCTTTTACGAGAATGGCGAGATGTTTGCCGTCTATCCCGTGGACCAGGATATCTTCGAGTTCTTTCTCTCTCCGGACAGGAACGCTGAGCTGAGCCTCGTTGCCCTCGACAGCTCCATAGTGAGGTTCGTGGCGATGAGGTTCTTGGCCAAACCGGAGATCGACATGGTGAGCAGCCACTTCATGGAGGTAAGCAAACTGGCCCTCGGGCTGAGTAAGTACAGGAAGGACGCCCTTCTGCTCATCTCGGAGAAGCTAGGAGACAGGTACATAGTCTTCAAAGAGGGCAGGTTACTTATGAACATGATAGAGACGGCCGGTAAGTTCAAACCCTCTGACACACTGAAGTTCACCGAACCTTACTTCGTGAGCCTTTACTTCTACAAGAAGGTGGACAACCTCGCCTCGATAGTTTACCTCTTCATGATAAACGAGGTGCTGAGCGTGTTTATGAAGCGTTCCCCCACCAAGATGAACACCTTGATCCTGCGGGAGGCCGTCAGATACCCCTTCATAGTCTTCTCCGAGGGGAAGTTCCATCTTGTCAAGAACCCGGGGGAGGAGGAGGAGAGGGGCCTGATGACGCTTCTGAGCTTTATGCTCGACCTGGGGGCCCAGGAGATAGGTGAGAAGAAGCAGGAGGAGGAACTGGAGTTCCAGCTAAGACCCTTCAGGGATATATTCAAGGTCCTCAACATAGAGAAGTACCTTAAGGCAGCCCAAGGCTAAGGGTATGTTCAGGGAAGGTGATTGGGTTCTGATAAGGTACAGGGAAAAGAAGTACCTCAGGAAACTCATGCCTAAGGACTCCCTGAGCGTCAGAAGGGAGGTTCTGAAGTTCTCCGAGGTTATAGGGAAACCCGAGGGTGTTCGTATCGGGAACTTTGAGGTTTTCAGACCAACGCTCGAGGATACGATAGTTCTGGGATTTGAGAGGAAGACCCAGATAATCTATCCGAAGGACGCCTTCTACATAGCCTTTAAACTCGGAGCGGACAGGAGTTCCAAGATCTTGGAGTTCGGGACAGGGAGCGGTGCCCTCTGTGCCGTTCTCTCCAGACTGGCCGGTGAGGTTCACACCTACGAGGTGGTTGAGGAGTTCCACAAGCTCGCCCAGAGGAATATGAGGAGGTTCGGCCTTGGGGAGAACGTCAGGTTCTACCTGGGCGACTTCCTAGAGGCGCAGGTGGAAGAGGGTAGCTTCGACGCTGCCTTCGTGGACGTGAGGGAGCCCGTGCCTTACCTTGATAAGCTCCACACTTCTCTTAAGAACGGGGCACCCGTCGGCTTCCTGCTTCCCACCACCAACCAGGTGGTCGATCTGCTGCGGGGACTCGATGGCAGGTTCGGGGCTGTGGAGGTGGTCGAGATAATGCTGAGGAACTACAAGACCGTTCCCGAAAGGTTCAGACCGGAGGACACTATGGTGGGCCACACAGCCTACCTGATCTTTGCGAGGAAGCTCACAGCTTAGACAGAACGAACTCCCCTATGGGGTTCCTGAACCTCTCATCCCCCAGGTGATAGGCCGTCCATAGGTGTAGGCATCTGACCTTGAAGGGCCTGCTCCTGAACCTCCTTATCCCGCCTATGCCTATCTCAGGATCGAGGAGCACCCTCTTACACACGAGATCCCACTTTCCTCCCCCCCTGTACACCTCCGGGAACCTCTCCTCGAGGATCTTCCTTCTAACCTCCACCTCCCTCTCGTGCAGCTTCACGAAGAAATCAAAGAGCTCCTGATCGGCCGTTATCTCCTCCGAAAACCTCCTTATCCATCCTTCAGCCTCGAGCCTTGATATATCTCCCCTCACCTTCTTGTCCAGTATCCAGAACCTTGTGGGCTCCGGCCTGTATATACCGTTTTCGTAGACCACTATGGGATTTTCGACCACCTCTACCATGGGGCTTAATATACACCTGAAAAGTCGGTAAGCCACTTACCTTGTTTTCAGAAATTGACATTTATCAAAGACTTACAAAATTCCCTTTTTAGGAGGTGAGCCATGAAGAGGATTATCCTGTCGGGAGGCTTCTCTATGGGGGCTTTACTTCTAGCCTTTGCTGTCTCAGGTGATTTCAGGGTGCCGGAGGATGAGTTCAGGGGCTGGAACCACGTAAAGAGCATGGTCATCTTCGATAAGCGCCATCCGCTCTACGATCCCTTCTGGGGAGTACACCACGTTTACGTGAACGACAGAGGATTACGGGCCATAAAGAAGGAGGGAAGGAGGAAATTCCCGGACGGAACCGTGGTGGCTATAGTCTTCTACGAGCATAAAAGTGTGGACGGGAACACGGCTTACGTGGAGGGAGCTAAGAGACTAGTTGCCTTTATGGTCAAGGACAGCAGCAAGTACAAGGAGACGAACGGGTGGGGCTACTACGCGTACGACTCCAAAGGGAAGAGCTTGGTAAAGGACATGGCGAGAGACTGTCATTCCTGCCACTCGCAGGTCAGGGAAAGGGACTTTGTATTCTCCGTTTGGACGAGGTGATCTTACCTGCGGAGTATGAAGCTCTCCATGTTCAGAAGTGTAGGGAGTAGCTTAACACCTTCATCGCTGAGGGAGTAAAGGACCCTTACGGGTTTTGAGGGGAGGACTTCCCTCCGGACGAGGCCTAGCCTCTGGAGCTTGGAGAGCCTGTCCTGCAATATCTTGTCGGATATGCCGTTTAGATCCGCCTTGAGCTGTGAGGGGCTCTTGGGCTCTCTGAGGCTTTCCATAACCCTCATCGTCCACTTGCAGGAGAAGATCTTCACGATATCATCCACCGAGAAGTCCAGCTCCGAGATCCACTCCTTTATAAGCCTGAACTCATCTGGATCCTTCAGGTAATAGTAAGTTTCCTTTGGATACCCTTCCTTTGACCACCTCCCCAGAAGCCCTCCCTTCAGGAGTCTTGAGAGTCTGTCGTAGAGGACCCTCTCCCTAACACCTTTTATAGACCTGAGCAGCTGGGAGGGCCTTCTCTCTCCATCCACCAGGTTTAGAACTATCTGGAGAGCCCACTTGCAGGAAAGGAGGCTCCTACCTTCCATAGTTTAAATATACGGTCTAATCCAGGGGTATCAGCCTATCAACCAGGTCTGATATGTACCTCTGCCTCTCCTCCCCTTTCGGTAGCCTCTCCCTTTCCTTCGCCACCTCCTCTAGGATCCTGTCTAGCTCCTTCGGAAGACAGCTCTCTACGAGTTCCCTCAATCTCTTCGATAGCGCTGGGGCCCTGCCTCCCGTACTTATGCCCACCGTTACATCTCCCCTAACTACCAGGGAGGGGAATATAAAGTTGCACAGCTGGGGGGAGTCCACCGAGTTGCAGAGGATCCCTCTCTTCTCGCACATGCTGAAGATCCTCTTCTGAAGACCAACCTTGTCCACCGCCACTATAACCACGTCCACATCTTTGAGATCCGAGGACCTGAAGTGCCTTCTTCTCAGCTCGAGACCCTCTCTCCTCACGATGTCCATCAGCTCTTTCCTCACCTTAGGAGCGACGATCTTTATGTTCTTGGTAAACTTGAGCAGGTTCTCCACCTTCCTAGTTGCCACCCTCCCGCCACCGACAACGAGAACCTTTTTGCGGGATAGATCTATAAAGGCCGGGAAGAGAGGCATCAGAGCCCCTCCCTCCAGAGCCCCCTTCTCTCCATCATGGCTTTCCTCTGAAGTTCCACGAACCTCTCTGCGTACTTCACGTTGGGTGGAAACGTATAAACGGTGGCGTACCCCTCCTCAACCAGAACCTCGTTCAGCATCCTGCCGTCTGGAAGGTACACGTACGCCAGAAGTCTTCCGTACCTGTCGTGAAGCTGAACGTCCGTCTCCAGATAGACCACCGTCCCAGGGGGGATGAGCCTCTTAGTGAACTCCGAGGCCATCTTGCCCAGTCTCACTATCTCCTCAACGGACTTTCCGCTTTTCTCGGCATCCCTGTAGGCCTTTCTGTTTCTTCTGCTCTCCGGTGTGTCTATACCGATAAGCCTCACCTTCACCTCCTCGCCGCTCTCTAGCCTGCACTTGAAAGTGTCCCCGTCGTACACCTTTACTACCCTGCATGGGACCCTCTTCTCCGAGGCCTCGGCCACCTTAGAGCCGCTCAGCTCCCTGAACTGCTCACCTATCAGCTGGTAGAAGATGTAAAGCACGAGCAGGACGAGTAGGTAAGAGAAGGCTTTCCAGCCCTTAGGGGTTTTCCTGCGCATGGGAATATTTTAGGTAACTTTCACTTAACATCCTGGATCTGGTAGCGATCTATATAGACATGAGAGCGTACGAGCTGGAAGCCACGGTACTTTGGCTTGTTCTGAAGAGGAAGGTCAGGCGTCCCTTCTTGGAAAGAGTATTCGCCTTTCTCCTACCCGGTAGCTTTCGAAGGTCGAGGGCCTTATCCGGGTAGGAGTTTCCTCCACACCCAGCATAGAGAAGGCTTCCTTCATTTTATTGGGCGTAAATGGGTAGAGCAGGTACGCCAGGACAAAGAGACCGTCCACCAGTGTATATAGGACGTCTTTGAGGCTGTCATCTCCTCTTTTAGCCAGCTCCCAGGGAGCCTTCTCATCCACGAACTTGTTGAGGAAGGAGCTGAGCCTTAGAACTTCCTCGAGAGCTCTGTAGAAGTTCACCTCACTCATAAAGCTCTCGTAATTCTTTATAACGCTCGATGCCACCTCCAGGTAGGACGGGTCCGGCTTTCCTCTCACCTCACCTCCGAGGTACTTGTTGCTCATGGATACTACCCTGCTGAATAGATTCCCTATCTCGTTCGCAAGCTCCCCGTTTATACGGTTCAGGATAGACTCCTTAGAAAAGTCTCCGTCCTGGCCGAAGGGAACTTCCCTCAGGAGAAAGTATCTGACCTCGTCCAGGCCGTACTCCTTAACCACCTCGTAGGGATCTATTACGTTTCCGAGAGACTTGGACATCTTCTTACCCTCTACCGTCCACCATCCGTGGGCGAAAACGGTCTTAGGCACTTCGTATCCCACCGACATCAGGAAGGCGGGCCAATATACAGTGTGGAAGCGGAGTATGTCCTTGCCCACTATGTGAAGGTCCGCCGGCCAGTAATGATCCCTCCTATTCCCGAGGGCGGAGAGGTAGTTGAAGAGGGCGTCGAACCACACGTATATAGTGTGCTCTGGATCGAAGGGAACTTCGATGCCCCACCTTACCCTGCTTCTGGGCCTTGTGACGGAGAGGTCTTTGAGGCCCTGCTTTACGAAGGAGATTATCTCGTTCCTCCTGTAGTCTGGCCTTACGAACTTTGGATTGCTCTCGAACAGGTCGAGTAGTTTATCTTGATACTTGCTCAACCTGAAGAAGTATGAGGGCTCCTTTATGTACTCGCAGGGCTTCAGATGTATGGGACAACTGTTTCCTTCGGCCAGCTCGCTCTCGGCCTTGAACTCCTCGCATCCTACACAGTACCAGCCCTCGTACTCTCCGAGGTATATGTCTCCCCTCTCGTAGCTCTTCTGGAAGACCTCCTTCACGAACTCCACGTGTTCCGGATCTGTCGTCCTTATGAACCTGTCGTACTCTATTCCCAAAAACTCCCAGAGCTTTTTAAAGTTCTCTGAGTTCCTGTCCGCAAGTTCCTTCGGGCTTATACCCTTTTCCTCGGCGGATTTCTGTATCTTCAGGCCATGCTCGTCCGTGCCGGTGAGAAAAAAGACGTCGTATCCCCTTATCCTGTAGAACCTCGCTACAGTGTCGGCCGCCACGGTCGTGTAGGCGTGTCCTATGTGGGGTACGTCGTTCACGTAGTAGATGGGGGTGGTCACGTAGAACTTACTCATGGGAGAGATATTATATACCTATGGCCGATCTCCTAATGATGTGGGGGGAGATGGAAGGAGAGAGCTTCTCCCCGGACAAGGTCTTCTGGCTCATATCCAAACCCCACCCCCACTGGGTAGAGACCTCGAGGGACAACCTGAAGCTCGACTTCAAGGAGAGCGGTTTCAGGCAGTTCATATCTCTCTCCTCCAGGTACATAATAACCGATGCGATGCTGATGTTCGGTCTCCAGTACTCGTACGACACTCAGAAGCTGATAGACACCCTGAACCCTATAAGACTGATGGTTAGGATGAAGCCGGGTAGCTACCTCGGAATGAGCCATCACTTCCTGGGTGCACCCTTTGAGATAGAGGAGGACGACGTACTGAGGGAGTTCCTCAACACTGCGAGGGATACCCTCGAGGAGACGGGCTTCGGTAAGGATGTGGTCGTGATCTCTTTCAACCCATACTTGGAGGACCTCGTCCTGAACAACCTGGGACGGATAAAGGACCTAAGGTTCAAGTTCCTGAGCTCCACCTAGTAAGTATTGGCTATGTCGAGGATTATCTCGTCGTAGAACCTCGAGAGGGACTCAGGGGAGAGGCACCTAAGGGGGATGACCTGCACCATCGCCACGCCATCCCTCATCATACCCAGCTTGTAGGCTGCGGCCTGGGATAGGTCTATGATTCTGCCGTCCACGTAGGGGCCCCTGTCGTTTATCCTCACCGTTATGACCTTCCCGTTCTCCTCGTTCCTAACCAGGACGTAAGTCCCCAGGGGCAGCGTCCTTGAGGCTGCTGTGAACTTGAACAGGTTGTATATCTCTCCGTTTGCCGTCTTTCTACCGTGGAACCTACCTCCATACCAGGAGGCTACCCCTTTCTCGATCCTGCATCCCTTCTTGACCTTTATACCGGGGGCAACCTCTACGAAGTCTTCCATGAGGAGCTCTCTCACCATCTCCCTGAACTCTTTTACCTCGCTCAGGCCCTTCTTTTTCTTGAAGCTAAGGTCCAGGCTCATTCTCTCGCTTGAGAAGACCAGGCTCGCAAGCAGCAGCAGGAGAGCAATTCCTCTCATGTCTCCAGGGGATAGTAGTAAGGTCTTATCTGAACCTCTCCGTCCGGTAGCTTTACGGGATTCTTTATCAGCTCCTCAAGGAGCTGGAGCTTACCCTCGAGGGTAGATGTGTCTATGCCGTATATCTTGCCGAGGTCTTCGAGATCGGGAGCCCTTCCCTTCTCCCTCGCTATCTCCCTCGATATAACGTACGCCTTGGAATCCACCTCCGGGTATATATCCTTTATGTAGGTTAGGACATCGCTTGAATAGACGACCACCCTCGGGTATCTGAGCATCTTCCTTATCATCTCCTCGAGATGAAGCTGGTCGTACTTGGAGACCCCCTCCTCGGTCTTGATGGCCGCTATAAGCTTATCGCCATCGAAGTCCGCGTGATATATTACATAGGAGCTCGGGACCTCCTCCCATCCCGCCTCCATAGCCGTGGTAAGGAAGGCCCCCATAGCCTCTTCCTTAGAGGGGAATATACCGGTCAGCTTATCGAACTCTTCCTCCGGCACATCTAAAAAGATTAGGTACCTCCCGCCTCCCAGCTCCTGGACCTCAAGGGAAGGATTTAGCTCTTCCCAGTTCTCCAGTAATGCGTACTTTTCCGGGTATTTCTCCCTTAAGAAGGAGGGGACGTCCTCTATTCTATCTTCGGACTCTATCAGGGCTTGAAGTTTCATGCTCTTCCTCCAGAGATTAAAATATAACGGAACTATGATACAGGAAAAGATCGATGGTTGAGAGGTTTTACCCTCTCGTCAGAGATAGCGCTGCGCTCCTAAAGTCTTATATCCTCGGCATTACGGACAACCCACTCTCTGAGGTGGCCGCATTGCTCCTCTTCGTATCTACCTACATCTCTGTAAGGCTCCTCGTAAGCAGGCTCTTGGAGAAAAGCTCGAAGAGACTTCAGCTTTCCACAGAGCTTGCCTCTTTGCTAGGCATGTATGCGGCCCTGTCATACCTATATACAAGGTTCTTGAACGTAGAGGTGTTTGAGGTAATCCTCGTCTTCCTTTACTTTGCCGTCGTGAGGACCTTGTTCAGGTTCCTGGGTGAGTTCATCAGCCTCGGTTCCGTCTCCAGCTGGGTTTTCAACGTATCCCTTCTTGTAAACACCCTCGCCCTCTTTCTCCAGGATATATCCAGGGGTATGGCGGAGCTGGAGGGGTTTTACTCCTTCCTCTTCAAGCTCTCCGCCGCCATCATGCTGAGTTCCCTCCTGCCTTCGCTCTACTCCCTGACCATAAGCTCAATAGAGAACGAGTTCCTCAAGAGGGTGTTCAGAAGGGCTTCATCGGCTCTCCTCTTACTCTACGCTGCCGTTATCCTTGCGTGGGTCCTCGGTACGGTCAAGATATCTCAGGACTTTGTGATAAAGGTTGCCGCCCTAACGGGTGTCCTGATAGCCTACTTCTTCTTCCAGGTTTACCTGGTCTCGAATCTGGAAAAACATCTGGGAGCAGACTCCCAGATCCTGAGACCCAGCCTTCGTAGGTTCATGGGTCTCCTTTCAATTTTCATACTCTACAGGGGTATAGATCTGCTCTTCGACCTCGGGACAGTTAAGGGGCTGCTGAGCAGCGTACATCTCATAGACACGGAGTTCGTGAAGATATCGCTGCTGTCTCTTTTGGAGAGCGTATACCTCTTCTTGCTTCTCCTTGCCCTAACCCATCTGCTCAAGAACTCCCTGTACCTTTACTTCTACCGGAAGGGGATGGAGGTAGAAGCCGGTTCTTTTAGAGCCCTCACCTCTAACCTTGGGATATTCCTAGCTGTTGTGATAGCCCTCGTTCACATTGGGATAACCTGGAAAGTTCTGGTACCCCTGGCGGGAGCGCTCGGCATAGGCCTGGGCTTTGGACTCCAGACCATATTCAACAACTACGTGAGCGGTTTCATACTTTTGTTGAGCAAGACATAAAGGTTGGTGATCTTGTGGAGCTGGAGGGTAGTGCGGGCAGGGCGATAGGCAGGAGCGGAGAGACTATATTCGGCAAGGTGGTGAACATAAACATCCTGACCACTGTGGTGAGAACGAACG
>JALWEK010000121.1 GCA_027014185.1 Aquificaceae bacterium | reverse complement strand
TCGCAGTCTCGAGCCTAACCTGAGCGTTCTTGTCCCTGTACCCCCTGCCTATCATCCTCCTCTTCAATTCCTCAAGGGATGGGGGCAGGAGGAAGACGCTAACAGCGTCCGGATATATCCTCTTCACCTTGAAGGCACCCTGAACGTCTATCACGAGGAGGGAGTCGTAGCCCTCTTCCAAGTTCCTCTCAACCTGGTCCCTGGGTGTGCCGTAGTAGTTGCCGTAAACGTTCGCGTACTCTAAAAACCTCCCCTCCTCTATACCCTTCTCAAACTCTTCCTTCGTAAGGAATATGTAATCGACCCCCGGTTTCTCACCCGGGCGTGGTTCACGGGTGGTTGCCGTCACAACCCTCCTTATACCTTCCAGCTGCTGAAGGAGCTTCCCGGCTATCGTGCTCTTACCAGTTCCGGAGGGTGCTGAGAGTATGAAGAGCTTGGCCATACCTGAGTAGGAATTATACCATCTTGCCCTCCCTGAATATCTTGAAGAACTCACCCCTCTTCTCCACGAGGGTGTAAAAGTTCCCCTCCTCCACTATCCTGCCCTCCTTCATAACCACGATCCTGTCGCACTCCATAACGTTGGAGAGCCTGTGGGCCACTATGAACATGGTCTTACCCTCGAAGAACTCGAAGATGTTCCTCAGAACCCTCTTCTCGGTGTTCATATCGAGGGCGGAGGTAGCCTCGTCCAGGATCACTATATCCGGGTTCTTTAAAAAGAGCCTCGCTATCGCGAGCCTCTGTCTCTCGCCGCCCGAAAGGGAGTAGCCCCTCTCTCCCACCACGCTGTCGAGGCCTATCCTCTCCACGAAATCACACCCCGCGAGTCTCAGAGCCTCCCAGAGCTCCTTCTCTGAAGCCTTCGGGTTCGCTATCAGGAGGTTCTCCCTTACGGAGGCGTTCAGCAGGAACGTCTCCTGGGTGGCCATGCCTATCCTGCCCCTGAGACTCTTCAGATCAAACTCCCTGAGCTCTATCCCGTCCAGGAGAACCGATCCCCCGTAGTCCACGAGTCTTGGGATTATCCTGACGAGGGTGCTCTTCCCCGAACCCGTATGTCCAACTATACCGAGCTTCTCACCCCTCCAGACGGACAGATCTATACCTGATAGTATGCTCCTGCCATCTGCGGACACGTTAACTCCCTTGAACTCTATACTCTCCTTAAGTCCGGAAAACTCCAATCTCCCGGATCTTTCTTCCTCCAAAGAGAGTAGCTCCCTTATCCTCTCTACCACCGGCAGGCTACCCCTCAAGTTCATCAGCGCCTTCTGGGTGTTCAGAATGGGCGGTTGAACCATGAAGAGTGCGGTCAGGTAGGATATGAAGTCCCCCGGCGTGAGTCCCCCTTCAATTATCCTGAAGCCCCCGTAGAAGAGAACTCCGGCCACTACAAGGTAGCCGAATATGTAGTTCAGGGCCGTGTTCCCGGTTATGTAAAGCTCTGCCTTGACAGAAGATCTGAATATCTTCTCGTTGAACCTCTTGAAGGTTTCCAGGAGCTTACTCTCGGCGGAGAAGACTTTCACGTTCTCTATACCCTGTAGTGTCTGGGAGAGAACCTGGGTAAGCTGGGCGGTCCCCTCCTGGGTTCTTCTGAGGTGCTTTCCCTTCTTGCTTCCGAAGTATTTGACCGTGAAGCTCATGGCGGGTAGCACCACCACCAGGATCACCGTAAGCAGAGGGTCCCTGTATAGGAGAACTCCCACGAGGGCGAGGCCGACTATCGGCTCCCTGAGGAGGGTAGGTATGTGGTCCACGAGTATCTGTCTCGTCTTCTCCACGTCGCTCACTATCCTGCTTATGAGATCCCCCGCAGGATGCTTTATGAAGTAAGTGTAGGGAACGTAGAGAAGCTTTCCGAAGATCTCAAACCTGATCTCCTTAAGAACCTTCTCGGAGGCCAGGCTTACCATATACTTGGACACGAAGAAACCCGCCTGCATAAGGAAGGCGGAGCCGAGCAGAAGTAGGATAGTTCTCACCAGCGTCTCCTGATCTTTGAGTATGAACACGTCGTCGATCACGCCCTTTACGAGGAGGGTTATGGAGGTTGCCCCTGCCGACTGGAGAAGGGATCCCAAAATAGCCAGCAGGAGAAGAAAGAAGTGGGGTTTTACCTTACCGATTATCCATCTGATGTTCTCCATCTTCAGGAAATTATAAACACCCGGAACTTTCGGCCGATAAAACTCTGGAAAGGAGGTGGATACATGTTCAGAGCGCTCTGGACCTCTGCGTCCGGTATGACCGCCCAGCAGACTAACCTCGACGTCATATCTCACAACATGGCCAACGTGAACACTGTGGGTTTCAAGAAGATGAGGGCCACCTTCCAGGATCTGATCTACCAGACCGTCAGGGAGCCGGGAGCCCCAACCTCTCCAACTACACGTTCCCCCTCGGGGTTCCAGATCGGTCTTGGAACTTACGTGGCCGACACTTACGGGATATTCAATCAGGGGAACATAGTCCAGACGGGGAACACCCTGGACGTGGCCATACAGGGAGACGGCTTCTTTAAGGTGATTCTCCCAGACGGAACGATAGCCTACACCAGAAACGGACAGTTCAGGCTAGACAGGGACGGAAGGATAGTAAACAGCGAGGGCTACCCACTCGATCCCGAGATAACCATACCGCCCGATGCGATAAGCATAGGGATAGCTGCCGACGGGACGGTAACGGTACTGAGGCAGGGAGCCACCACCGTCGAGGAGGTGGGAAGGATAGAGCTCGCGAAGTTCGTAAACCCTGCCGGTCTGAGGAGGATAGGGAACAACCTGTACCTGCAGACGGACGCCTCAGGAGATCCTCTGATAGACAACCCCGGGAACCAGGGTATAGGGACGCTGCTTCAAGGGTATTTAGAATCTTCAAACGTTAATATCGTGGAGGAGATGGTAAACTTGATAATAGCCCAGAGGGCTTACGAGTTCAACACGAAGGGAATAACCGCTGCCGATGAGATGCTCTCCCAGGCCGCTAACCTACGTCGTTAAGCTGCTGCTCTTTTTATCCCTGATCTCTTTCGGCGGAGTTTTAGATAGAGAAAAGGCCAGGGAGATAGCACTTGAGAAGGTAAAGGAGGAGTTCGGTGGCAGGGTCAGGGTAGAGTCAGTCTCCACAGCTCTGAGGGAGCCCATACGGTACACTAAGCTGGAGAGGATAGAGATATCTGTCAGGGAGGGTATGCCCCGCGGATCAGTCCACATATCCCTCCTCACGGAAAGGGGAGCGAGGAGGATAAGCGTTCGGCTAGATCTAAGATGGAGATGTGATGTCCTCGTGGCTGCCGAGGATATAG
>JALWEK010000120.1 GCA_027014185.1 Aquificaceae bacterium | reverse complement strand
TCATTTAGTAGTGTACCCGCCCTTTGGTTGATAGTGAGTGTTCTGATAGTTATTAGAAGATTTGTCCGCAAAACCTATTCAAGCCTGTAAACAATGGGTATAACAAGGGTTACCTTTTCCCTGGGCTTTGGGAAGTCCTTGTGAGCGAGCTTCACCGCCTCAAGAGCACTCCTGTCGAGCACCTTATGCCCGGAACCTTTCTCCACCCTACTCTCCCCGAGCCTGCCGTCGGGTAGCAGGGTAAACCTAATGAGAACGGTTCCCTCCCACCCCATCCTCCTCGCTATAGGAGGATACCTCAGGTAGGAGAGTATAGCCTCCCTTATAATCGAGAGGTTCTCCTCCCTGTACCTCTCCTGGTAGCTCTCCACACTCTCCACAGGGCTATCCTTAACCTGGTTCTGTGCAGCTCTATCCGAGGTCCTTGGAGCGCTCTCCTTGGCCAGGGGAGCCGGATTTGCGGCAGGCGATTTGGCCACCTTCTTCGGCTGAGAGTTCTCTGTGTGTGGGCTTTCTTTCACAGAAGGTTTATCCACCTTCGGCTTGCTTTCCTTGGGTCTGGCCGTCACTTTCTTCTGCTCTATAGTCTCCTTCTTAGGCGCCTTTCTCTTAACCACAGACCTTTTGGGCTTCTTTGCTGCCTTCTTTTTTACGGTAGCTTTCTTCTTCGTCTTAACCACCCTCTTTTTAGAGTCTTTTTTTCGCTCAGGGGTCTTTTTGATGTGGGTTTTCTGCGGAACTTTTTCTATCCTCACACTGCTCAGGCTTATCCTCACTAGATCGTTCTCTATCCTATGAGGAGGCATGAAAGATATGACGGCGGCGAGTATGCTTACGTGGAGCAGAAGGGATATGAGAAGGGAGCCCTTAATCCCCATGCTTTCTCACCAAGAGATTGACACTCTTAAAGCCGAGCCTGTTCAGCACATCCATGACGCTCACAAAGCTCTGGACGCTCGCCCTTCTGTCCGTCCTTATGTTGATGGGGGTTTTCCTGTCGATCGGTTCCAGAATACTGGAGAGCTCCTTCAGGTTCACCTCCTTACCCCCGAAGAAGATCCTTCCGTCCCTATTTACGGTTATACTGATGGCCTCGTAAGTTCTCCTCTCCTGAGAGCTACCGGCGGAAGGTAGGTTCACCGGTATCTCGCCCTGGACAACGAAGGTTGCCGTTGTGAGGACTATCGTAAGGAGAACCAGCATTATATCAACGAGAGGCACCACATTTATGTAGTCGAACTCTCTATCTTCCATTCTCTATCTCCCATCGAGCTAAAAGAACCCTAACCTTTCTAAGCAGAAGGTTGTATAGGACCACCGAAGGTATAGCTACGAGGAGTCCTACGGCCGTAGCTTTAAGGGCCAGAGCTAGGCCAACCATTATCTCCTTCGTATCGACGAACCCGTGTGCCCCTATCTTGTAGAAGGTCAGCATTATCCCGAGGACCGTTCCGAGCAATCCCACATACGGGGCGTTCGACCCTACCGTGGCGATAAGGTGCAGGCCTTTCGTGAGCTCTACCTCAAGCTCCTTCTTGCTCCTGAAATCTCTGGAGTTCAGCTTTCTGAAAAAGAACCATCTCTCGAGAGCCACACCCACCGAGACCACGCTCATCAGAACGAGCACCCCGATAACCCCGTAGTCTATGGCTTCCTTCAACCTCTCCATATTGTTAATTTTATGATAAAATTCACGTTAATTTAATGTTAAAATTAACATAAGTTTAACAAGGAGGTAGGTGATGAGAAAGCTCCCGCTTCTGCTCCTTCCCCTCTCGGTAGCTGTGGCCCAGGAGATAATCCTGGAGGAGGTCGAAGTGAAGGCCAAGAAGGAGACGCTCACCCAACAAGAGGTAAGAGAGAGCTTCGCTAAGGATCCCGGAGAAGCCCTGTCCCAGATGGAGGGCGTTTGGAAGCTGAGAAAAGGAGGCATAGCCAACGACGTGGTGGTAAGGGGTTTCAGCGGCAGGAACCTGAACGTTCTCTTCGACGGCGCCAGGATATACAGCGCCTGTCCTAACAGGATGGACCCACCCCTGTTTCACGTGGACTTTGCGGAGGTAAAGGAGATAGAGCTGATAAAGGGTCCCTTCGATGTGAGGAACTACGGCAGCCTCGGTGGAACGGTGAACATAATCACGGTAGAGCCCAAGAGGGGCTTACACGGGAAGCTAAATCTGGGTGTGGGTTCCTTCTCCTACTTCAACCCATCTTTAAAGGTCTCCTACGGAGGGGATAGGTTCTACGGACTTATCGGCCACTCCTACAGGTACTCTAAGCCGTACAGGACCGGGGAAGGTAAGAGGTTCACCGAATACGCCAACTACAAACCTGATGAGATAGACTCCACAGCCTACAGCGTAAACACCTCGTGGGCAAAGCTCGGCTTTAATCTCCGAAGAGGTTCCAAGGTAGAGCTCTCCTACACTGCACAGAGGGCAAGGGACGTTCTCTACCCGTACCTCATGATGGACTCGCCCGAGGACAACGCCGACAGGCTGAACCTGAGGATAGAACACGGCAAACTCAAGCTGAACACATACTACTCCTACGTTTACCATCTAATGAACAACTCTAAGAGAACGGCCGCGAGCTTCATGGAGACGATCGCAAAGACGGAAACCTACGGGCTTAGGGCTGAATACAACTTTGGAAGGTTCAGCTTAGGCTTGGAGGCCTTCAACTGGAACTGGAGATCGAAGACTAGGATGGGGAGCATGCCGGCCCAGAACACTATTCCGGATGTGGACACCACAGATCTGGGAGTGTTCGGCGAGTACAGGGGAAGGATAGGAGAGAGAGTTAATGTGGTAGCAGGCCTGAGGCTGGACACCACCCAGACGGAGGCGGACGAAGGCAAAGCCAACACCGCACTCTACTACAGGTACCACAGCACCAGGAGCACGAGCGAGAGGGATACCTACCCCTCGGGAAACGTCCAGATCTCTTACGAGGTCTCGGATAACCTCGAGCTCTTCGGCGGCGTGGGTTACTCGGTGAGAGTTCCCGACGCTCAGGAGAGGTACTTCGCCCTGGACAGGATGGGGATGATGGAGGCCAACTACGGGGACTGGGTTGGGAACCCGAACCTAAAGCCATCTAAAAACACGGAGATAGACATCGGCGTGAAGCTCAGAACCGACAGGGTTAGCGCGGATCTATCCGTCTTTTACAGTTTCGTGAAGGACTTTATAACCCTGTACAACGATACGAGCGTTTACGGATCGCCCGTAGGGATGGACAACGACAACAAAGCCCGCTCCTACACGAACGTCGATGCCCAGCCCTACGGAGGAGAGGCCAAGATAACCCTCCCCCTCACGCACACACTCTTCCTAGAAGGGGGA
>JALWEK010000119.1 GCA_027014185.1 Aquificaceae bacterium | reverse complement strand
AGTCTATGTTGATCTGCCCGAGAAGGAACAGGAGGTGGAGGCGGGGGAAACCCTCGCCAACGTGGAGTCGGTCAAGAACGTAGCTCCCATATACAGCCCGGTTACCGGGGTCGTGGTTGAGATCAACGAAGATCTCGTGGACGAGCCTGCCCTCATGAACGAGGACCCGTACGATGCAGGCTGGGTTGCTATAGTTGAGATGAAGGATCCTGCCGAGGTCGAAGACCTCATGCCTCCAGAGGACTATGCAGAGCTCCTCAGGGAGATAATAAAGGAAGAGCAGGGAGAGGAAGCCACCGAGGAGATACCGGTCGAGGGTCTCGAAGAGTCCCTGGAGAGTCTTCCCGAGGAGGAACTTGGCTACGAAGAGGAAAGGTAATGAACATACCGCACTCGGAGGAGGAAACTAGGGAGATACTCTCCCTTCTCGGCCTCAGCTCACTCGAAGATCTCTTCTCCCATATAGATCCTTCCCTTCTAGCCGCTCCGAAGAACCTACCCGATCCGAGATCGGAAGAAGAACTGAGAGCTTACTTCAGCGAGCTGGCTGAGCGAAACAGAAAACTCGTTTGTTTTGCCGGTGCAGGCAGTTACGACAGGATAATACCCTCGGCCGTATGGTCTCTCCTAGAGAGGGGGGAGTTCCTTACGGCTTACACTCCTTACCAGGCTGAGGCCTCCCAGGGAACCCTTCAGGCAATCTTTGAGTACCAGACGGTAATCGCGGAGCTGACTGGCATGGAGGTGGCCAACGCCTCTATGTACGACGGGGCCTCCGCCCTGGCAGAGGCGATCCTGATGGCGAGAGCTATCAGAGGGAAGGGAAGGAGGGTGGTCATCTCGTCCTCCGTAAACCCGCTCTACAGAAAGGTAGTAAGGACGTACCTCCAGGGCTATGGAGACGAAATTGAAGAGGTACCCTACACTCAGGAGGGCACGACAGATATAGAAGCTCTCGAGAGACTCTTGAAGGATGGAGAGGCCCACGCCCTCGCTGTCCAGTACCCGAACTTCTTCGGATACGTAGAACCCCTTAGGGAGGTAGGGGAGCTCGCCAGCAGGTATGAAGTTCCCTTCGTTGTGGTTGCCGATCCTGTTGCACTGGCTATCCTCAGGCCCCCCGGTGAGTTCGGTGCCGATATAGTGGTGGGTGAGGGTCAGCAGCTCGGGATACCTATGAACTTCGGAGGGCCCTACGTCGGTTTCTTCGCTACAAGGGAGAAGTTCGTTAGGAAGATGCCCGGTCGTCTGGTGGGGCTGGCCGAGGACCTGGAGGGAAGGAGAGCCTTTACCTTGGTTCTCCAGACGAGGGAGCAGCACATAAGGAGGGAGAGGGCTACCTCGAACATATGCACAAATCAGAACCTGATGGCCCTCGCAAATCTCATCTACGTTTCCCTCCTCGGTAAGGAGGGCCTCAGGGAGGTTGCCAGGCAGAGCGTGTCCAAGGCTATGTATCTCAAGAGAGCTCTCCTCGAGCTCGGCTTTGAGGAGGTCTTTAGCGGAAAGCATCTCTGGGAGTTCCCCCTCAGGAGAGAAAACTCTCTCTCCCTCTGGAGAGAACTCCTAAAGAGAGGTTACATGCTCGGCGTTCCCCTTGAGGAGTTCTATCCCCAGCTGAAGAACTCTCTCCTTATAGCTTTGACCGAGAAGAGGACCCGTGAAGAGATGGATAGGCTGGTTTATATTTTGGAAAGAGAGCTTCTATGACTTCGTCGCCCCTGGTTAAGGAGCTTATGGTCCACAACCCCATCGTGTGCGGCCTCGATACCAGAGTTCGGGAGGCCATAAAGATAATGGAGGATCACCACATAGGTAGCGTGATAGTGGTGGATAAGTTCACACGCAAACCCATAAACATAATCACCCACAAGGACATAATATCTGCCATATACCACAGCATGCTGGACAGCACGGTAAAGGATCTGATTGAGCTACTCCAGAAGGATGAGCTCATAACGATCCATGAAGACGAGCCTGTAATAGAAGCCTTGAGGATCTTCGAGGAGAGGGGTATAGAGCATCTGCCGGTTATCAACTCAGAGGGCGTTCTCGTGGGGATAATAACCGGCACGGATATACTGAAGGGGCTTCCAAGGTTCGCCCTCATAGATCCGCTCACGGGGCTCGAGAACAGGAGGGTTCTAGATTACCTGGACCACAAGCTGTCTATAAGGGGCGCGGACGGACTCTACGTCCTCTTCATCGACGTGGACAACTTCAAGAAGATAAACGACACTTACGGTCACCTCTTCGGGGACAGAGTCCTGAAGGAGATAGCGAGGAGGATCCTCGACTCTGTGAGGACGTACGATAACGTGGTTAGGTACGGTGGTGAGGAGATAGTTGTGGTGCTCCACAGGGTCAACGAGGAGGAGGCCATGCGGATAGCGGACAGGATAAGGGAGAGCGTCGCAGCTCTGAGGTTCCAGGAACATCCGGAGGTGAGGGTCACCGTCAGTATAGGCGTCGCACCCTACAGGGGATCGCTCTTTAGAACCATAGAGCTCGCCGACAGAGCAATGTACATGGCAAAGAGCAAAGGGAAGAACAGGGTAGAGATAATCAGAGAACCTTCTTGAGTATATCGATGGCTTTGTCCACATGCTCTTTTTCAACTGTAAGCGGTGGGAGAAACCTGAGGACCTTTCCCGCTGTGCAGTTCACAACCAGGCCTCTCTCCAGAGCCTGAAGGACTATGTCCCTGCACTCGCGTTCGAGCTCGAGTCCCAGCATCAGCCCTCTGCCTTTTACCCTTCCAACCTTCAGATCCTCTAGCTTCTTCCTGAAATAGGCCCCCACGTCGGCTACATGGGAGAGTAGCCTCTTGACCTCCTCAACCACCACGAGACCGGCCCTGCAAGCTAGGGCGTTCCCTCCGAAGGTCGAACCGTGGCTGCCTGGTGTGAGGTGCTTTGCTACCTCATCCCGGGCGAGCATGGCACCTATGGGAACGCCTCCCCCAAGGCCCTTGGCTAGGGTTATGATGTCGGGCTCTATCCCGTAGTGCTGGTAGCTGTAAAACCTCCCAGTCCTTCCTATTCCCGTTTGCACCTCGTCCACTATCAGGAGGACCTCCTTCTCCCTGCAGAGTTCCTGAACCCCCCTCAGAAATTCTGGATCGCACTCGTTCACCCCTCCCTCGCCTTGGATCACCTCCAGCATTATTCCGGCCGTGTCCTCTCTCAGGTGTTTTCTCACCGAGTCTATGTCGTTGATCTCGGCGTAATCGAAACCCTCGAGTATGGGCTCGAACCCTCTGTGGAACTGCTCCTGTGCGGTTGCCGATAGGCTCCCGTAAGTCCTTCCGTGAAAGCCTGCTCTGAAGGTGATTATCCTGTACCTATGCTCTCCT
>JALWEK010000118.1 GCA_027014185.1 Aquificaceae bacterium | reverse complement strand
CTTCTCCACCGAGTTGTAGATCTCCTGCATGTTGGAGATCAAGTCGCTGAGGACCTTGTGGTTCTCGGTAAAAGAAGAGTGCATCTCCTGAACCAGGCTCCTTGCCCCGAGTATGTTCTGTGCGTTCTGCTGGACTATGGCGGAGAACTCCTCGGCAGACGTCGATATAGTGCTTATGTTCTCGTTGAGGAGCTTGAGGCTGTCCTGTATTTGGTAGGAAACGTCGGTAAGGATTATAGCGTTGTCGGTAAGTTCGCTAGAGCTGATGTAGGCCTTGCCCAGAAGCCTTCTCAGACCAGCGACCATCTCGTTGAAGTCTCTGTACAGCTTTTCGTACTCTCCCAGCTTGACCTCAACGCTTACTGTAAGGTCTCCGCTCTTTAGCCTCTCCATAGCTTCGGAGAGATCTTTTATAACAGCCTCGAGAGCCCTCGCCTTCTCCTCCATCTTCTCTCTGACCAGCTTCTTGATCTCGGCGTAGAAGTCGGAGAGGTCCTTCCTAGGATCTTTCGCCTCCTTTATCTGATCTACATCGACCCCGACGTCCCTCAGGAAGTCGAAGAAGAAGGAGTCGAAAACGCTCTGCATATCGTAGATAAAGACCTTGATTATGGCGTTGATCGCCTTCTCCCTGAAACCCGGCCTGAACTTGAAGGCCTTTTGGAGGTACTTGATCACGAGGTTCGTGTATATTCCGTAAGAGCCTATGTACCACTTCATCGGGAGGTTGAGAACGTTGTGGATAGATCCTATCCTGAGCCTCCTCTCGAAGTAGGGAACCCCGTAACTTCCTCCCCTCGAAGCCTCCTCGAAGATGTCGAGGAAGTACTGGAGCTGGGTCCTTTCAACCTGGTCTCTGAGCTGTTCTAAGGTTATGCCCTTGCTCTTGGCCACCTTCTCGAGGAACTCCCTGGTTTCTGGAAAGGAGAACTGGACATCGTAGAACTCCTTGACGATCTTGGGACCGTACTCCCTCGCCCAGGAGTAGAGCTGGGCTAGGATGTTTATATCCTCACGTGTGAAGCCCATGAACTCTCTTCTGAGTCTGAGGTTCTCTTCGGATATGCCGTAAAGCGTCATTCTGACACACCTCCGCTCTGCAAAAGTTTTCTGATTGGCATTATCACTTATTTAAATCGTCCCGTTCTCTGCTATATTTAATCCTATGGCGGAGGAGGACTTTCTCTCCCAGGAAGAGATAGACATGCTCCTTCAGAGCCTAGGAAAGGAGGAAGAACAGGAGAAGCCTTCGGTAGAGTACAAACCCTTCGACATAAACGAGCTCGAAAAGATCTCCCCCACAAGGCTGATAAAGCTAGAGCAGGTCGTGAACAGATGGATAGCTGCAGCCACCACAGAGCTGAGGGGGATAATCTTCAACCTCGACAGCATATCCCTTGCTGATATAAAGACTGAAAAGATCTCCGACTTCGTCCTCAAGATACCACTTCCGGCAGCCATAGCTGTCCTGAACGTGGAGGCCCTCGGCGGAAGGATGTACATGGTGTTGGATACTAGGCTCATATACACGATAATCAGCATCATCTTCGGAGGCCCAGCGCAGCCTTACAAGGTAGAGGGGAAGAACTTTACCAAGTTCGAGCTGAAGATCATAAGGAACCTGATAGACATATTTACCAGGCATCTTAACACGGCTTGGGTAGAGCTAGTGGGCGAAGGAGAGATAGAGTTTGCGGGCTTTGAAGACAACCCCAGAAGGCTCATAACCGTGAGCAGGAACGAGATAGTTATAGTTATAACACTGAACGTCGAGATCGAAACCTTCAAGGGAGGGGTATATCTAGCGATTCCGATGAAGACGATAGAGCCTATAAAGGACCTTCTCAGGACGGCGGATTCGGAGAGCGGTAGCTTCAAGGACATTATACTCGAGAGCCTGATGGGGGCACAGGTTCTTCTCGAGGCTACCCTGCCGCCCCTGGACTTGAGCGTGGGTGAGGTGCTCGAGCTTAAGGAGGGGGACTTCGTTCCCCTGGACAGGAGGGCTGGAGAGTCGGTGGTCATCAAGGTCTCAGGCGTTCCTATGTTCAAGGGCATTCTGGGAGAGTCAAACGGGAAGAAAGCTGTTAAAATTACTTCCTTGATAGAGTACTCTTTCAAGGGAACAGAATGAAGGAACTCGAGGAGATAATCAAGGAGCTTTTGGAAAATGTAAAGGAACTCGAGGGCGTAATAGAGAACATCAAGAAGCCAGTCACCGAGAGCTCCCAGCTACTTCCAGAGACCGCCAAGAACATAGAGGACGTGATGGTATTTTTAGAACAGACTTCCCACGCGATAATGAACCTTCTGGAGAAGATCAACGAGAACTCCAACAAGATAGGCGAGGATGTGGACTTCCTGCTCTCACTAAATCCAGTGCCAAAGGTCAGGGAGAGGCTAGAGAGGATAAAAAACAGGAACCAGGAGAACATAAACATACTGCTGGAGCTATACACCCATATGTCTTTCCACGATCTGGCCGGTCAGCAGCTTAAAACCGTTCTCGATGTGCTTCAGAGGATAAAGCAGACCCTGCTCGACGTTATAGTATCACAGGTGGTTGCGGGGAAGGAGGTAAACAAAGAACAGATGGAGGGAATAAAGGGAAAGGTTAGCGAGCTCCTCTCCCAGGATAGAATAAATCAGGAGGACGTTGACAAGCTCTTAGAAGAATTCGGACTTTAGGAGGACTTAGGATGCCGATGCCCCCACCAGACATAAGGATCCTCGTGGTAGATGACATGAGCACCATGAGGAGGATAATCAAGACGATACTGAACCAGCTCGGTTACACGAACATAGAAGAGGCCGAGAACGGAAAGCAAGCGCTGGCAAAGCTCAAAAAGGAGAAGTTCGACTTCGTCATAACCGACTGGAACATGCCCGAGATGGACGGCCTTTCCCTGGTGAAAGCCATAAGGAACGACGAAGAGCTCAAGAGTCTCCCTGTACTGATGGTGACCGCAGAAGCGAAGAAGGAGAACGTCATGGAGGCTCTGAAGGCGGGCGTAAACAACTACATAGTAAAGCCCTTCACACCGGAGGTTCTAAAGGAGAAGATGGAAAAGATCTTCAAGTGAGGTAAAGTATGTTCGGAAGTGGGAGGAAGATAAGGGAGCTTGAGGAGGAACTATCCAAGTGCAGGGGTCAGAACAGGATCCTCACGGAGGTCCTCAACAGCCTCGAAGAAGGCGTCGCCCTTCTCGAAGGGGGAAAGGTAGTTTTCATCAACGAGGCGGGGAAGAGGATGCTGGGAGGGGAATCCCTCGAGGAGGTTCCAGAGGACAGGCTTGAGATAGTGAGCAGAACCTCCAACTTCGTCATCTTCAAGGAGAAGCAGGAGGAAAAAACAGAAGTGGTTGAATACAAAGACGATACGAGGTGCTTTGAGGAGATAATCCATCAGCTAATTCCTGCTATGGAAGAGATAAATCGGCTCTCCTCCCAGGCTGCGGCGAGCTTCACCGAGCTCGACGAGGTGTTCAGGATAGTGAGCAACGGGCTCGATATAGTCAAGGGGATGAGCGAGATAGCCAACAGGATGGAAGAAAAGCTGAAACTGGACCTCGATCTGGTCAAGGAGCTCAGCCAGCAATCCGAGAACATAGTCAAGATCCTCTCCCTTATAAACGAGATCTCCGAGCAGACGAACCTCCTGGCATTAAACGCTGCGATAGAGGCTGCGAGAGCTGGAGAGCTCGGAAGGGGCTTTGCGGTTGTAGCCGAAGAGGTGAGAAGGTTAGCCGGGAAGACGATGGAGTTTACGGAGAATATAAACGGGGTTCTTAAGGAAATAGAGAAGAGGATCCAGCTAACCAGGGAACATATCGAGAGCGTTGCCCGTGAGTCCAGCCTCCAGAAAGAGCAGGCCTCGGACGTGGAGGAGCTCTTCAACCTGGTCCAGTACAGGATGGAGGTTTTAAAGAGCAAGTACGAGGAGGTCTCCTCCAAGCTGGAGGCCCTCATGCACATTATGCAGGATACAAAGAGGATGCTCTCTGAGAGGATAGCGGAAGGGGCTTAGTATGGACTCCTTCTGCAGAAAAGTGATCGAATACATGTACGAGAACAGGCTGAATCAGTTTATATCCTCCTTCTACGAGCTATACACCAAGTACAACCACCTTGGGGAAGAGAGGTTTCTCAGGGAGTGGTTCAACAGATCCATAATAAGGGACCTTATCTTCTACTTCCCTCCTTCCGCAATAATAACCTCCTTTGAGGAGCTTAGACACACGAAGGAACACCTTGTCAGAACATACGTCAGAACCTACTGGAGCTTCTGTAAGAACCCCAAAAAGTACCCGGTTAGGATAGAGGAGGCGATGGAGTTCTTCGGCTTAGAAGAGCTCGACGAAGGCAAACTGAAGGTAAGGTACAGGAAGCTGGTAAGGGAGAACCATCCAGATAGGATAGGAAGGTCGAAGGAGGCGCACCTGAAGATGGTAAAGATAAACTATTACTACCAGGTACTTAGGAGGTACTTAAGTGACAGACGCAACGAAGCTTTTCAGGTCAGGTAAAAGGTACAGGGGATTCGCTCCTGCCGGAGGCAGGTACGTGCCCGTAGGTCTCACGATCTACCCTGTCAATAATAAAGAGGTCAGGTTAAGGCACATATTTCCTTCCAAAGTAGGAGAGGGGATAAAAGAGGGTGACGTTCTGTACATTCTCGTTGAAGATGACAGAAGGCTGGTTGCAGAGATAAGGGTGCTGGGCAGGGAGGAGAGGGGTGTGCTGGCGAGTCTTGACTTTGTTACGGAAGACAAGAGGAAGCTGCCACGGGTAAACGTGGAGAACCTGCTGGAGATTGAAGCAACTGTTACCTGCGGCGATAAGAAGTATTCCGGAAAGCTGGTAGATCTCAGCTTGAGCTCGATCAGCTTCAGAACAGGGGAAATACTACCTACCGGTGAGTGCGAGCTCTCGATAAGGTACAGAGGCATGAACGTAAGGTTGAGGGGAAAGGTGGTAAGGAGCCAAGAAGACCTAACGGTTTTGGAAGTGCTTAGCGGTAACAACGATATGGTCGAGCTCCTACAAAAGGTTTACTCTGATCTATTTCTCAAGTCTCAGAGGTCCTCGTGATTCCCCAGGAGCCTTCTGCCTCTATCTTTCAAAATCCTCATACGGGACCTTTCTATAGCAAGGGCCCCCTCGGGTACATCCTTTGTAATCACAGAACCCCCAGCAACGTAGGAGAAGTTACCCAACCTAAGTGGAGCCACAAGGAGGGAGTTGCTACCGATGAAGGCCCCCTTTCCTATCTCGGTCCTGTGCTTCTTCCTGCCGTCGTAGTTTGCCGTAACCACGCCGGCCCCAATGTTAGAAGAGTCCCCAACGGTGGCATCACCTATGTAGGCCAGATGCTTGGCTTTCACATCCTTGCCTATCTCGCTCTTCTTTACCTCCACAAAGTTGCCTACCTCAGCGCCTTCTCCCACAACTGAGTTCTCTCTCACCCTAGCGTAAGGACCTACCTTAGCCCTCTTTCTGATAACGCTACCGGATACGTACGAGTAAGGTTCTATAACAACGGACTCCTCTACCTCGGAGTCCTCCAGGATAGCGCCGGTCTTTATAACTACGTTCTCTCCCACCCTGGTTCTGCCTTTCAGCATGACCCCGGGGAAGATCTCCACGTTCTTGGAGAGGGTCACGTCAGGCTCGATCCACACTGTTTCGGGCACGTGGAAGGTCACTCCCTTCTGGGCCCAATACTTTATAAGTTTCAGGCGCAGTATGTTCTCTGCAAAGCTGAGTTCCCATCTGGTATTTACCCCGAGGATCTCCGTAGGATCGGAGGCCATAAAGCTCCTGACCTCATAGCCCCTCGATACCATGTAGGCTACAACGTCCGTCAGGTAAAGCTCTCCCGTTTTTTCACTCGGACTTATCTTGAACAGGGCTTCCAAAAGATATGGTATGTAGAACATATAGACTCCGCCGTTCACTTCCCTTACGTTCCTCTCCTGGGGAGTGGCGTCCTTCTCCTCCACTATCCTGAGTATCCTGTCGGTTCCTTCCTCCTTTATAATCCTACCGTAACCGGTGGGGTCCTGGAGCACAGAGGTCAAAACGACCCCGCCCAGGCGGATCTTCTCGTACTCCTCAACCATGTGGAGGAACCTCTGCATGTTGCGTATGGTCTCCGGGCTTACCAGCGGCGAGTCCCCGTTTATTATCAGGACGTATCCCTCGGAGTTCCTCCAGAAGTCTATGGAGGCCAGAACCGCGTCCGCAGTCCCTCCCTTAGGGTTTTCCTGCACGTAGTACGCATAGCCTTCTCCCAGCGCCTCCATAACCTCCTGAGCTCTGTAGCCGACAACGACGGCTATGTCCTCTATGCCTCCTTGTCTGACCGTACTAACAACGTACCAGAGCATAGGCTTTCCAAGTATCTCATGCAGGACCTTGGGCTTTTCGCTCTTAAAGCGCGTGCCCAAACCAGCGGCGAGAACAACGGCTTTCATGGTTTACCTCCCGCATCCCGTGCAACCCCCCTCTTAGATGTCTCTATAAACCTTATGAGCATCTCTATATCCTCGTTACCCTCGAACTCCTTTCTGAGCCTCTCTATCGCCTCCCTCTTCAGGAGGTTGCTCCTGAAAAGGAGTCTGTACGCCCTCTTTATAGCGGAGATCCTCTCTTTGGAGAAGCCCCTCCTTTGAAGACCTACGGTATTAACCCCGTAGAGAAGAGCGTGCTGACCAGAGGCCCTCGTGAAGGGAGGTATGTCTAGGGAAACTCCCGTAAGACCTCCCACCATTGCGTACGCCCCTATCCTGGCCCACTGATGAACCGCAGAAAGACCACCTATGAAGGAGTAATCGCCTACCTCCACGTGCCCTCCGAGGGTAGCACAGTTGGCCATTATCACTCCCCTTCCCACAACGCAGTCGTGAGCTACGTGAGAGTACGCCATAAGCATACAGTCGTCCCCGATAACCGTTTTCATCTTATCGAGCTTAGTTCCCCTGTGGATGGTCACGTACTCCCTTATTATCACGTTGTTTCCTACGATGACCTCGCTCTCCTCCCCTTCGTACTTCAGGTGCTGGGGGTCCTCACCTATAACAGCACCCTCGTATATCCTGCAGTTCTCTCCTATCTTTACCCTGCCCTTTATCGTTACCCTGCCCCCTATCTTGGTTCCCTTCCCAACCTCTACTCTGCCTTCAAGTATGCAAAATGGCCCTACCTCAACATCCTCTGCGAGCTTTACCTCTTCTCCCACAATGCTCGTCGGGTGTACTTTCATGATGCCTCCTCAATTATCATCTTTCTTAAGATGTTCAAACCCACCTGGGACGATAGAAACCTGTTAGGGTTTCTTCCCATACCAAATATCCTCTCCTCCACAACTTCCCTATCTCCGAGATAGACTCCCACGTATGTAAGACCTTCGGGCTTACTTCCAGAGCCGCCCGGACCGGCTATCCCCGTGATGGCTATCCCGCAATCGGTCCCAAAGCGTTCCTTAAGACCTTTAAGCATCTCAAGACAGGTCTCCTTTGAAACGGCCCCGAACTCCTTAAGCGTTTCCTCCTTCACTCCAAGAAGGGCTCTCTTGAGCTCGTTCGAATAGACGATCACCCCCCCTAAAAAGTACTCGGAACTCCCCGGAACGTTCACTATCCTCGCGGAAAGCAAACCGCCCGTACAGCTCTCTGCGGTGGAGAGCGTTAAACCTCTTTCTTTTAGGAGGTCTCCCACAACCTTCTCCATAGGACTTGGACTCTCAGAATAAACAAATTCCTTGAGCACTTTTCTAGCCTTCCCCCAGTCTTCCTTACTTCTGAACTCGAGATCAACACCCGAAAGGGAGACCTCGCAGGTAAAATCCAGGCCTCTTAGCTTTACCTCTATCTCAGCAAGGCTTATATCGAAGGTCCTGAGAACGTAAACTGCATGTTTACTCTCCCCTTCAGCTAAACAAACCTGGCATTCCATAGGTAAGGAGTTATTATATACATCTATGGACTTTGACCCTCAGAGATATCAAAGACCGCCCCAGATGCCGAAGGTTCCCAAGGGGCTTATAGCCCTCGGCGTTATACTTGCGGTAATAGTTTTACTTGTTCTTATATCCAACCCGTTCGTGGTCGTCCCGAGCGGATACGTGGGCGTCAAGCTGACCCTCGGAAAGGCCAGCACAGAGGAGCTAAGACCGGGCCTGCATCTGATAATCCCCTTCATACAGAGGGTGGAAAAGATGTCTGTAAGAACCCACAGCTACGACCTGACGGGTTCTAACTCCATAAACGCCCTCTCAAAGGACGGACTCACCATAAACGTGGAGCTCACGACCCTTTACAAAATACAGCCCGACAAAGCGGCGGAAATATACATAGAGTACGGCCCCTGGTATGAGGACAGGATAATAAAGCCCGTCATAAGGTCGGCAGTAAGGGACGTGATAGCCACCCTCGACAGCGCACAGGTCTATCAGGAGAGGTCCCTCATTCAGCAGAGGATAGCCCAGCAGGTCAGGAGCGAGCTCGAGAAAAGGTTTATATTGCTTGATGAGATCCTCATCAGGGACATAAAGCTCCCAAGGAAGGTTGTAGAGGCGATAGAGCAGAAGAGAAGGGCTTTAGAGGAGGCCCAGAGGATGAAGTTCCTTGTGGAGAAGGAAAAGCTCGAGGCCGAGAGGAAGAAGATAGAGGCCAAGGGGATAGCGGAGGCCAACAGGATAATAGCAGGATCTCTGACGAAGGAGTACCTGATGTGGAAGTTTCTTGAGAACATAAAGGCATACGCCGAGAGCGGTAACAACACCATAATCCTGATACCATACGACACGAACATGACCCCCATAATCCAGCTCCCCGAGATGAAGGGGAGAAAGTGAAGGATATATTTAATAAATTGCGATGAAAGACAGAGTAATCGTCATCGGTGGTGGTCTGGCCGGAACGGAGGCCGCCTGGAGACTGGCCAACGAAGGCCACAAGGTAATCCTCTACGAGATGAGACCTAAGAATAAAACCCCCGCCCACAAAACCGATAAGCTGGCAGAGCTGGTATGCAGCAACACCCTCGGAGGTATGGAGCTTACCACCGGCGCAGGGCTCCTGAAGGCGGAGATGAGCATGCTAGGATCCCTCGTCATAGAGGCTGCCAAGGAGGCTAGGGTGCCTGCTGGGGGAGCTCTCGGCGTGGACAGGGAGATCTTCGCAAGCTACATAACGGAAAAGATCGAGGGCCACCCCAACATAGAGGTCAGGAGGGAGGAGGTAAAGAGGATCCCTGAGGACGAGATAGTTATAGTGGCCACAGGCCCGCTTACCTCGGAGGAGCTTACCGAGCACATAAGGGAGCTGGTAGGTTTCGACACCCTATACTTCTACGACGCCATCTCCCCGATAGTTGAGGCGGAGAGTGTGGATTTTTCCAAGGGTTTTTGGGGTTCCAGGTACGGCAAGGGGGGGGACGACTACTTCAACTGCGTCCTGACGGAAGAGGAATACAGAATATTCTACGAAGAGCTTTTAAAGGCGGAGAAGGTGGAGCCAAAGGACTTCGAAAAGGCAGTTCACTTCGAGGGGTGCCTTCCCATAGAGGAGATGGCCAGAAGGGGGTACCAGACGCTCCTCTTCGGCCCGATGAAGCCTGTTGGACTTGTAGATCCCAGAACTGGAGAGCAACCCTTTGCCGTGGTTCAGCTTAGGAGAGAGAACAAGGAGGGAACTCTTCTCTCCCTTGTAGGTTTCCAGACCAAGCTAACTTACCAAGAGCAGAAGAGGGTCTTCAGGCTTATCCCCGCCTTGAAGAACGCGGTCTTTGTCAGACTCGGATCCATGCACAGGAACACCTTCATCCAGTCAAACAGGGTTCTGACGCCGTTCCTCAACATGAGGAAGAAGGAGAACATATTCTTCGCAGGTCAGATCACCGGAGTTGAGGGTTACGTGGCATCAGCCGCCACAGGGATACTCGCGGGAATAAACGCGGGCAGATTATTGGAGGGCAGCGATCCTGTCGTGCCTCCGGCAGAGACTATGCTCGGGGCCCTCGTCAGATACATAACTTCAAAGGAGGGTGAGCTCCAGCCCATGAACCCTGTTTTCGGACTACTGCCTCCGCTGGAGAAAAAGGTAAAAGATAAGAGGAAGCGCAAGGAGATTATGGCAGAGAGAGCTATAAACGAGATGAGGGAATGGATAGAGAGCAACCTTGTGCAAAGCGTGTCATCCTGACGAGATCTCAGGAGGATATAGAAAGGGACAGGAAGGTCTTCGAAAAGTACGGCTTTGAGGTCGTGGCCCTTCCACTGATCAAAACGGACCGCCTCGCCTTCGAGCTTCCCCGGGAGAAACCGGATGTGATCATATTCCAGAGCCAGAAGGCGGTCAGGTTCTTCTTGGAAAGGTACAAAGTGCCCGAGGGGGTCAAGGTAGTTGCGGTAGGGGAGAAAACCAGAAAGGCCTTAGAGGAGAGGGGCGTTAAGGTCGATATAGTTCCCAGGGAGAATTCCGCCGCCGGTATCCTCGAGGAGCTTCCCGAGGGAAAGGGTGAACTCGTCCTCGTGCCCCGTTCGGAGCAGGGAAGGAGGGAGCTAATCGACGGGCTTCCTCAAAAAGGCTACAGGCTCCTTCCCTTGAACGTTTACAGGACCTCCGTGGTCAAACACTCTAAGG
>JALWEK010000117.1 GCA_027014185.1 Aquificaceae bacterium | reverse complement strand
CCCCGTGCCGAAGGCCATGCCGGGATTTATTAACACCGGAACCTTCCAGGGAGGCATTATCACGAAGTCCTCTACATCCACAGGGCCGAAGCCCTCCCGCCATCTCTTCCAATCCTCCGGCACCTCTTCGACCCTGCAGGGTTCTATACCTTCCAGAGGTTCGTATGAACCAATTACAACGCTATCATCTTTTCTCTCCAGAATCTCTAGGGGTATAGGCCTTTCTGCGAGCAGCTCTCCCAGTTTATCCTCGGATAATATGTACACAAACCTTTTCAAAAGACCTCCCTCAGGAAATCCAAGAGAACCCTGTTGAAGCCATCTGGGTTTTCGAAAGGAGGCAGATGGGCCGAGTTCTCCAGCTCCACGTAACGGGAGTCTTTTATCCCCTTGGCTATCTTCCTAACTATCTCCGGAGGCGTCACCTTCTCGTCGTCCTTCCCCGCCACCACTAAGGTGGGCAGATCTATCTCAGGAAGCAGGTCGGTGTTGTCCCTTCTCTCCGCAAGCGCCCTCAGGGTTTTAACTATCCCTTCCCTGGTAGCCTTTTCCATCATACATCTGAGATGGTTCATCTTCCCCTGATCCTTCTTAGTAGCTGGAGAGGTCTGGTTCTCCAGCATCATCTCTACAAGGAAGCCTGTTCCTTCCTCCTTTACCCTTCCTATCAGGTTGTAACGCGCCCTCCTCCCTTCTTCCGTTTCCCCTTCAGCCCTCGTGGCAACGAAGACAAGGCCTGCCAAGAGCTCTCTGTACCTCCTGAAGAGGTCGAATATTATGTATCCTCCCATGCTGTCCCCGACGGGGATTATCTTTTTAACTCCGAAGGAGTTTATCTTCGAGACCACGAAGTCCGTCAATCTCTCTACGCTCATATCTCCTGCTGAAGGAGGTTCCTCACCGAAGCCCGGGTAATCGAGGGCTAAGTAGGGTATTCCCTCCTTTTCGAGTGCCTCGAACTGATAGATGAACATCTCCTTGCTGAGGGGAAAGGCGTGAAGGAGCAGAACTGCCTTTGGTATGTGGACCTTCATCTCATACCTCCTTGCTTAGGAGCTTTTCCAAAAACTGGAGATCTTCCCTGTAGGTTACCTTAACGTTCCAGTAGGATCCCATAACTATTCCCACTTTGTAGCCGTATCTCTCTAAAAGGCTCGCGTCGTCCGTTCCGTAAAAGCCCTCGTTCCTTGCTCTGAAGTGGCACTCCAGTAGGACCTTCCTTTTGAAGGCCTGCGGCGTCTGGGAGAGCCATATGTGGGAGCGGTCTATGGTTTTCAAGACGGTGTCGTGGGAGACCTCCTTCAGAGTGTCTCTCGATGGGACGGCCACTATCTTGCCGTCGAACTCCCCGAGGTTTGAAACCTCCCTGAACATCTCCTCGGTCGCTAGGGGTCTGGCGGCGTCGTGGATAACAACTACCTCCGCCTCCGCCTCGAGTATTCCGTTGAGAACGGAGTCCTGCCTCTCCCTACCACCCTCGACCTTCTTCACCCCTTCGGGAACCGAGACCTTTGTCAGAGCATCCTTGGGAAGGACGAGGATGACCTCGTCGAAAAGTTTGAGAGCTTTCTCGACCGAATACATGAAGAGGGGTTTGCCCTGGACCTCTATAAACTGCTTCCTCAGTCCTATCCTCCTGCCTTCACCTGCCGCAAGTATCACGCAGGCCTTCATACCTCCTCTCTCATACGTTCTATGCGCGCGAGTATGGGGTCGGAGAAATCCTCTGACTCCTTCGTAACTATCTTAAGACCTTCTCCAGATTCAAAAACGTATCCGTAGAGCTTGAGACCCTTAACGTCAGCCTCGAGGGACTCTCTGGTGGTCCTGTCGAGGAACTTCTTCACACTCTCCTTGTCCTCAAGGTCCAGCTCCTGCTCGGAGACCTCTATCTCCTCCTCCTCGAACTCACCCTCCTGGGGAACGAAGGCCACGTAAACGACTGTCTCCTCTTCCCGTGGGAAGTCAGGATCATCTATCATCAACTTGAAAAGCTCCTCAACCTTGGCCCTCATCTGGTGTCTTATACTCATGGGCTACCTCCTTCAAGTAAGGTCAAATATAACTGTCTTTATCTCCGTATAATCCTCGACAGCAAACTTGGGCCCTTCCCTTCCTATACCCGAGTTCTTGAGGCCCCCGTAGGGCTGGTGGTCCACCCTGAAGGTGGGCCCCTCGTTTATGAGAACTCCTCCCACCTCCGCCTTTCTGATGAACTCCCAGGCCACTTTAATGTCGCTGGTAAACACCCCAAGCTGGAGTCCGTACTCGGAACTGTTTACGAGATCTATCGCTTCCTCCACTTCCCTGTAGGGATCAACGATCACCACAGGAGCGAAGGCCTCCTCTTTAAAGAGCTTGGTCTCCGGCGGGACTAGGGAAACCACTGTGGGTTCAAAGAGGGCCGTCTTCTCCGCGCAGGTGACACCCCCTACCTCTACCTTTGCCCCCTTCTGAACCGCCTCACCGATCCATTCCTGAACCCTGACCACCTCCGAACCGCTTATCATCGGGCCCACGTCCGTGCTCTCGTCCATGGGATCGCCAACTTTGAGGCTTTTGACCTTCTCCTTCATGATTTCGACGAACCTCTCAAATACATCTTCGTGGACGAAGACCCTCTGGACCGATATGCATACCTGCCCCGCTATCGCGTAGCCTCCGAGAACCGCCCTCTGGGCAGCCTTCTCCAGATCTCCATCCCTGTGAACTACTATCGCGGAGTTGGAGCCAAGCTCCAGAACCACTTTCTTTATCCCCACCTGACGGGTTATGAGTTCTCCCACCTTCTTGCTCCCCGTGAAGGAGACGACCCTGACGTCCGGGTAGGTGGTCATAGCCTTGCCCACGTCTCCGTATCCGGGAATAACAGAGAGGGCCTTGGGAGGCACTCCCGCCTCCAGGAGAACCTCGGCGAGCATTATTGGGGTTAAGGGAGTTCTTTCGGAGGGCTTCAAGATAACCGCATTACCGCAGGCGAGCGCAGGGGCCACTTTGTGCATGGAAAGGTTGAGTGGGAAGTTGAAGGGGGTTATCGCAGAAACTATCCCCACGGGCACCCTTATGTAGAAGCCCACTTTCCCTACGCCGTTCGGATGGGCGTCTACCGGGAAGGTCTCGCCGCCCAGCCTCTTCGCTTCTTCGGCCGAGAATATTAAGGTCTGTACAGCCCTCTGGACCTCAGTCCTGGCCTCCTTTATGGTCTTCCCCACTTCAAGGACGAGCGTCCTTGCGAACTCCTCGGACCTCTTTTTGAGTCTCTCTGCGGCCTTCATGAGTATCTCGTATCTCTGGTATGCTGTGAGGGAGGAGATCTCCCTAAAGCCTTCTTTCGCAGCCTCTATTGCCCTGTTTACATCTTCTTCCGTCCCCTGGGAGACCTTAC
>JALWEK010000116.1 GCA_027014185.1 Aquificaceae bacterium | reverse complement strand
TAGTCGAGCCTATAGCTTTTCCTTCTATTCTTCGGCTTGCTACAAAAATTGAGTGGAGAACTGCTTCTTCCATTCCTATTGACATAGGTGAGTGGGTAGATTTCTTTTTTGGTATTCCTTATACATTCATTTTTCTTAAAGGCGAAATGTTCGTTGAGTATCCGACAGAGGAAACCTTCCCCTGGCGCACAATTATAAAAGTGCAAGAAGAAGATGTCCATCCGTGGATTTTTAGCAAAGCTTCTTATTTGTCTTTGATATGGGATAACTTCATAATAAAAGTAAGAGGTGATGGCATACAAATTGCTCGCCTTGTTCCTGATCCTTCTGTAAAAGAAATAGCCTTGTTTATATCGACCTTCTGGGAAAATCAAATACCAAAAAACTTTGGAAATACTAAGGAAGAAGAAATTAATGTTCTTACAAAATATCTTACAAAAAGGGGGATTAATACTTATAAAGACGCAATACTGGATCTCCTCACGACAAAAACAACCCCTCGCTGTGTGATTTGTGGCAAGGTTATGACCACCCACTATAAAAAACTTGTATGTCAGGATTGCTATGGCTCTCTGTACCAGAGAATAAAAAGGAGAAAAGAAGAAATTGAAAGGAAGGGCACTCGTTATGAAAATGAGGAACTTTACCTTACGAATAACGTTGTCTCTATAATCGATAAATTGGCAAGCGAGTACAGAGAGCTCATCAAAAAATACCAAGACAGGGACATGACCTACGTTGCATTTAAAGAAAAACACCCCGAGCTTGAAAAACGTAAGAGGGGGCGCAAGAGGAAAACCCCCTAAAACCATGGCTATATTCCTCCACTCACAGCTTCCTACCCCTCAGCCGGCCCCAACCCACTCAGCTCCTCCAGAAGCTCCTCCTTTGCCTCAGCCACTTCCCTCTCCAACACCTCCAGAAGATCCACAGCCGTGTTAGCGAAGAGAACTCTGACCTTCCGACGGCCCTCTTCGTCTGTCTGTTTTTCGAGTTCCCTGTTGGCCTTCTCCAAAAGAGCATCAAGAAGGAGCTCATACTCGGGAAGCTTTGCCATCAAAACGTTGTACTTCTCAGGGTCTATCATCGCTCACACCTCCTTCTTTATCACCTCTCCTTCTCCTACCTGCCTTAGATGTTCTTTAACCTCCTCAAGATCCCTCTCGAGCTTCTGTATCTGCACATCCATCCACGAGGCGTACTCCTGAGAGAGCTTCCGTCTGTCTTCCGTTCCTGTCCTTAGATCGCCCATGTACAGCTCCACAAGACCCTGAAGGGCCTGAGCGTATCCCCTGAGGGCTAAGGCAAACTCTTCGATGAGGTAAGGGTCGAGCTGGTAATCAACCTCTCCCACGAACACCTCCTCGATGGGCAGGTCTTTAGGGTCAAACCCGAACTTCCTTATGAACTGAGCGTCTTCGCTGTCTTCCCTGACGCTTATCTTCACGTTCTCTGGATCAACCTGAAAAAGAGCTCCCTTGAGGCTTATGAAGACTTTTCTCATGGCTCTATACCTCCATCAGGTTTTCGCAGGCTCTTTAGGTGGGGCTGTGCTTTGCCCCTGTGCTTTAATTGGTGTATGCGCCAGAAGCTCCTGGCGGACAAGGTAGCCAACCTCGGTATAGGTCTGATAGTGGCTTCTTTCGTGCTGGCTCTGTCCGATAGAGTAACCTTCAAGGAACAGCTTGCCCTTGCCCTTATAGGAGTTGCTAATATCCTGTTGGGGCTTATAATGTATCCCGATGAGTGAAGTCCTTCTGCTGGCTGTCATAGCATCCCTGAGCGTGTGGGCGCTGTTTTTCGTTGCCAGATACTTAGACCGCAGAGCAGGGCGGGCAACTCCGTAAAACCTTCCCCTCATCTCCTTACCTCCGTTTTCATCAGGAAGGGAAGCCCGAGGACCTCCCAGTCAAGCTGAGCGTGTAGGAGATCCTCGCCCCTGTCGGTGATCCTCGTTATGACCTTACCGTAGGGAGTATAATAGACATACCCCTCATCCACTATAAATCCCTCCTCGTCCGTGTCCTCCCACAGGGACACATCCAGGACGGGGAGGGTGATAACCTGATCCCCTATCCTGAGGTTCAGCTCCTGAGGTTTGGTAAGTGTTTTCATGGCTCTTACCTCCTTAGTAGTTTGTTAGTTATGGTTAATTATAGTTCAACATGGTAAACCTGTCAATACAATATTTAACCTTGCTATACTTTGGCTAACGATGTAGAATTAAGCCATTATGGGAGAGGAAAGATTACTTACCGTTAAGGAAGCCACTCAATATTTGAAGATCAGCAAGGTAACCCTCTACAAACTCATCAAAGAAGGCAAGATAAAGCCCGTCAAAATAGGGAAGAGGACGCTCATAGATAAGAACGACCTCGACAGGCTTATAGAAGAGAGTAAAGGGAGGGATGGGTAAAAGCCTGTATAAACACAAGGCTTGGGAGCGACTCCAGACCGCAAAATGGTGCCTGTCTCAGGGCTACCTCTCGAGTTGTGCCTCTAACCTTTACTTTGCTTATTTCAACTACTTTCAGCATGTAGTGGGAACTCCGCCGAAAGGTAGATGGAGACATATCGGCATAGCCAAGGCTTTTATGCTTACAGCCTTCAGGACTTTAAACTTTTCTCCGGAGGGGCTCAGGCGTATAAAGGAGGCGTACGACGACCTCTACGGGTATAGGCTCAGAGCGGATTACGCTCCCGAGGAGATACCCTCAACCGCCCTGCACCTTCTTGAGGAGTATATTAATCTTCTATCAGAGGTAATAAGGAATGAAAGTTAAAGGCGATGTGGTCAAGGACATATTAGAAGAGCTAAAATCCCTTCCCTTTGTAGAAGAAGTTTATATAACCTTTCCAAAAGAAGGGGCCGATGTAGGGCTCTTGATAAGGGGTAGAGGCAGGGTAGCCGAGCACATCCACGATATAAACACGGCCATAAACAACGTGGCGACCTCAAGTGATAACCCCGAAGAGTGGGTTTTCGTCTCATGGGAGTGGGAAGATGTTGAAGACTAAGGTAAGGTTCCTTGTAGCTCTGAGGACGCAGGATGAGTGAGGCTATAGCGGTTGTAGGGCTATTCATAGCTGTAATCGTGCTCTCCGTAATATTGTTTAAAACCTATAAGACTTTCGATGAAGGGGTTGAAACTCGAGGAGAATGATGTACGACGTTTTAGCGGTCGTTGGGGCTTTGGCTCTTGGCGCCATACTCATCTATATGTTCGTTGCCATGACCAAGGCTCTCAAAGAAGAGGGGAAGCACGCTTAGCCCTTCTGTTGGGAGGATAAAGGGATGAACGTTTATGAGGTGTTGGGTACTTTGGGCTTGCTCGTGGTTACGGTTCTCCTCATCTACATGGCATGGACTATAAAGAAGATGCCTGAGGAGGCAGGTA
>JALWEK010000115.1 GCA_027014185.1 Aquificaceae bacterium | reverse complement strand
GAGATAAGGCCTGCAAGAGAAGGGGAGAACGAGATTATAGAGGACTTCCGCTACCCTCAGGTGAGGAGCTTTGAGGAGATCAACTTGGATTGAGTAGCCTTGAGCAGTCCTTCATAAGCTTTGGCCTTACCTTCTTGAAGTAGATATCCCTCTGGGAGCAGATCCTGTAGCAGGTCCTCACTATAAAAGCCCTCTGATCGGGGCTTAGCTCCGAGTCTTCCAGCATAACCGAGACCTTTTTGGCATGAAATCCACAGCTGGTTCCCGGGTTTGCGCACCTGTCGTATATGGCTATCGCGTCCATGCACCTCTCGTACTCGCCGAAGTCGATCTTCTGAACCTCTTTCTTCTTAGCGCAGGATAGGAGCACGGCAGTGAAGAGGAGAATGTAGATCATATACCTCATCGCATACATTTTAAGTTATATTCTGAGGGGCGGGATGGAGCTGAGGGTAAACGGAAGGCTCTATAAGATAGAGGTAGATCCCGACACTCACCTTCTCTGGGTTCTCCGCGAGCATCTGAGACTGACAGGAACCAAGTTCGGATGCCTGAAGGCGATCTGCGGTAGTTGCACGGTCCTCGTGGAAGGCGAGCCGGTCCGCTCCTGCAGTGTGCAAGTCGGAGAGGTCTTTGGCAGGGAGATAACAACGGTAGAAGGGATACCCAAAGACCATCCCGTTAAAAGGGCCTGGAAGGAGGTGGGGGTTCCCCAGTGCGGATACTGCCAGAGCGGACAGATAGTCCAGGCCTACGCCCTGCTCAGTAAAAATCCCAGACCCACGAGAGAGGAGATCGTGAGAGCCATGAAAGGGAACCTCTGCAGGTGCGGAACCTACCCGAGGATAATCAGGGCAGTTATGAGAGCCTCGGAGATGATGGGATGATGACGAGGAGGGATTTCTTCAAGCTCGGAGGCCTGAGCCTATTAGTTGTGGCTACCCCAAAGGGCTTTGACATAGTTAAGGCGAGCGATCTGAAGAGACACTCCCCCAGGCTCTGGATAAACCTCTCGGAAGAAAACTACCTTACGGTCCTCGTGAACAAGTCGGAGATGGGCCAGGGAGTTTACACGGGCATAGCCCAGCTTGTCGCGGAGGAGCTCGACTTTCCCTGGGAGAGAGTTAGAGTGATGCCGGCCCCCGCGGGAAAGGCCTACATAGATCCCTACATGGGATCCCAGCTCACGGGAGGGAGCACCAGCATAAGGCACATGTTCGAGATAATGCGCTCCGCGGGCGCGGCGATGAGGGAGATGCTCATCGAGGCCACCTCACGCCTGTGGAAGGTCCCCAAAAACAGGTTGAAGGCGGAGCTTGGCTACGTGATAGACACCAAAACCGGCAAAAAAGTCCCCTACGGGAAGGTCTCGAGTTTGGCCATGAAGCTCCCCGTGCCCCTTTACCCCAAGCTCAAAGATCCAGAGGAGTTCAGATACATAGGCAGGTCCCTTCCGAGGATCGACCTCGATGAGAAGGTAAACGGAGAGGCGAGGTTCGGGCTGGATCAATTCTTCGAGAAACAGATATACGCTGTTATAGAGAGACCGCCCTTCGGCGGTAGGATAGTCTCCTACGACCCTTCCGAGACCAGGAAGGTAAAGGGTATCACCCACGTCTTCAGGGTTGGAAAGGGTGTGGCTGTCTGCGGAGACAGCCCCGAGGCTGTTCTCGAAGGGAGGAAAAAACTGAAGATCAAATACAGCAAAACCTCCGTGGGAAGCACGGAAGGTCTCAAAGAGCACTGCCTTCAGCTCCTCCACAAGAGAGGCCTCGTGGCCCGCAGGGACGGGGATCCGAGGGAGGAGTACGATAAGTCTGAAAAGAGGATAGAGCTCACCTACCTCCTCCCCTACCTCTACCACGCCTGCATGGAGCCTATGGCCTGCACGGTTAAGATCGATAAAGAGGGATGCACCATCTACGCTCCCACCCAGAGCCAGACCTCCGTCCTCAGACATGCAAGGCACATAACCGGGCTCCCCGAGAGCAGGATAAGGGTGATAACCACATACCTCGGAGGAGGCTTCGGGAGGAAATCCAACTCCGAGTTCGTGGCAGAGGCCCTCAAGATCGCCAGGAAGACGGGAAGGCCCGTAAAGCTCTTCTACACCAGAGAGGACGACATCCAGTCGGGCTGGTTCAGGCCCATGTGCTCTGCCCTGCTAAGAGGTTCTGTGGACGAGAGCGGTGTGCCGAGCTCCCTCTACTTCAAGATAGCGGTCCCCGCTGTCTTCGAGTGGGCCATAGGTAAGGAGAGGAGGGGAGTAGACAGCGCCGCGGTCTCCGGAGTGGCCAACACCTTCTACGAGATCCCCAACATCCACGTTGAGTTCGTAAAGTCAAAGGTTAAGATCCCCGTCTGGTTCTGGCGCTCGGTGGGCCACACCCACAACGCCTACATAATGGAGACCTTCTTGGACCAGCTCGCCCACCTGGGAGGGAAAGATCCTGTAGATCTTAGGCTCGAGCTTCTGGGCATGCACATAAGAGCGCAGGGAGTTATAGAAAAAGTAGCGGAGGCCTCCGGATGGCACAGAGGGCCGAAGGAAGGACAGGCCCTCGGTATGGCCTACCACTACTCCTTCGGAACCCATGTGGCCCAGGTAGCTGAAGTGTCTCTGATAGATGGAAAAGTGAAGGTCCACAGAGTCGTGTGTGCGGTGGATCTGGGGCCCTTCGTGGTTAATCCGGATCTCGTGGTCCAGCAGATGGAGAGCGGGATCATCATGGGCCTGAGCGCCTTCCTATACGAGGGAGTTAAGTTTAAAGACGGCTTCGCGGTGAACAACAACTTCGATACCTATCCTATCCTGAGGATGGAGGAGACCCCCGAGATAGAGGTCCACATAGTCCGCTCGGAGGGAGAGATGGGAGGGATAGGGGAGCCGGGCCTTCCCCCGATAGCTCCAGCGATGGCAAACGCCCTATTCAGAATTACGGGGAAGCCTATCACTGAGCTTCCCTACTATGGGTTATAATCTTTCTCCCGTGAGTCCGGAAGAGCAGCTCCAGCTCCTCAAACAGGGAACGGTAGAGATCATAGAGGAGGAGGAACTCCTTAAGAAGCTGAAAGAAGGAAGACCCCTCAGGGTAAAGGCGGGCTTCGATCCCACAGCTCCGGACCTTCATCTGGGACACGTGGTCCTTCTCCAGAAGATGCGCCAGTTTCAACAGCTCGGCCACGAGGTTTACTTCATAATCGGGGACTTCACCGCCATGATAGGAGATCCTACCGGCAGGAGCGAGACCAGACCTCCCCTCACAAAGGAACAGGTCCTTGAGAACGCTAAAACCTATGAACATCAGGTTTTCAAGATACTGGACCCCGAGAAGACCACTATAGCCTTCAACAGCACCAGGCTCCAGGAGCTCGGGACTGAAGGTCTAATAAAGCTCTCCGCCAAATATACGCACGCAAGGATG
>JALWEK010000114.1:1884-3434 GCA_027014185.1 Aquificaceae bacterium | reverse complement strand
ACCCAGAACAACCCACAGAAGCGCAGGGACCCAGCCCCATATAACCGCTATAGCAGGTCCAACTATAGGCCCGGCCCCGGTGATCGATGTGAAGTGGTGTCCCAACAGTATCCACTTGTTGGTGGGAACGTAATCCACGCCGTCTTTCAGCTCGTGGGCGGGCGTTTTCCTGCTGTCGTCAAGGGAAAAGACCTTCTCTGCAAGGTACTTTGAGTAGAAGAGGTAGCCGATAAGGTACATAGAGAGTGCGAAAAGTATCAGCCAGACCGCTCCCATGCTTGAAATTATAAAACCTGCCGGTCAGGAGCTGTTTTATATTAAAAGTTTATGAATATCCTAATAATCGGAAGCGGCGTTATAGGCTTATCTACCGCCTTCGAGCTGGCCCTGGCTGGACACAGCGTAAAGGTCGTAACAAGGAACTACGAGGAGGGCTCTTCCTGGGTGGCTGGGGGGATGCTGGCTCCCTACTCGGAAGGTCTCACGGGAGATCTCCTCAGGTTCTCCGTAGAGAGCTTGAGGCTGTATCCGGAGTTTCTCGACAGATTACAGGAGGTTTCAAGGCTCAGGATATACTTTAACAGGAACGGTATCTTAAGGCTATTCTTGAGCGAAGAGGAGTACGAAGAGGCCAAAAGACTGGCGGCTAAAAATTACAAAGACACAGAGTTCGAAGAGCTACACGGAGAAGAGCTCAGGAAGAGGGAACCACTGCTTTCAGGAGAACCAGTAGCTGGTTTTCTCTTCAAAGAAGAGGGAGACGTCGATGCCGAGAAGTTGATGGACGCCCTACTCTTTGCGTGTGAGAACCTGAGGGTAAAGATTCAGGTGGACGAGGTTGTAAGTTTAGAGAAGAGGAACGGCAGAATAGAGAGCGCTAAAGGCCTAAAGGAGAACTACGTTGCCGACTTTTACATCCTCACCACTGGGGCGTGGAGCAAACCTCTCTTAGACCTCCCCGTCTATCCTGTTAAGGGACAGATCCTCAAGGTTAAGGGGAGCGAGCTGGACAAGGTTTACTACTCGAACATCTCTTACATAATCCCTAAGGAGAACTTCATACTTATAGGCGCGACCTCCGAGGATGCGGGCTTTGACTCGAGACCCACCGTTGGAGGGGTTAGATCCCTGCTCGAGGGCGCGGTCAGGATAATACCCTCTCTATCCGAAGCCGAGATCTTAAGCGTGAAGGTAGGTTTCAGACCCGGCACACCCGACGACATGCCCATCTTCGACGCTGGGGAGAACTACGTGGTTTCGGTGGGTCACTACAGGAACGGGATACTGTGGGCACCAATCAGCGCCAAGATGGTCCTCGATCTGGTGGAGAAAGGGGACAGGTCCCCTTACTTCGATACCTTCAACGCAGGAAGGTTTTCCGAATGAAGATCATATTGTTAAAGAAGGTGCAGATTATTAATTTTTAAAACATCATTTCATCGCAGGAGGAAGGATAATGCTAAGAGCTGAGTGGATCGAGAAAAGAAGGAAGTTTAAGAATAAAAGCCAGATGCACCTGGCCCGTCAGGGCATCATCACGGAGGAGATGG
>JALWEK010000114.1:0-1874 GCA_027014185.1 Aquificaceae bacterium | reverse complement strand
GATGGAGTACGTGGCCCGCAGGGAGGGTCTCCATCCGGAGTTCGTCCGTCAGGAGGTGGCGAGCGGGAGGATGATAATACCCGCAAACGTGAACCACCTCCACCTGGAGCCCATGTGCATAGGTATGAACTCTAAGGTTAAGGTGAACGCCAACATAGGGAACTCGGGCCTTGCCTCGGACATACCGACCGAGGTGGAGAAGGCAAAGGTAGCCATAAAGTTCGGTGCGGACACGATAATGGACCTCTCCACAGGGGAGGCCATACCCGAAACCCGTCAGGCGATAATAGAGGCGAGCACCGTCCCGGTTGGAACCGTTCCCATATACGAGGCCTGGAAGATAGCCAAAGGAGACGTAAAGCAACTGACAGTGGATCTTATACTCGACGTTATAGAGGAGCAGGCCCGTCAGGGTGTTTCGTACATGACCATACACGCGGGGATCCTTAGGGAGCACCTTCCCTTCGTCCAGCACAGGGTGATGGGCATAGTCTCCAGGGGTGGAGCGATCCTGGCTCAGTGGATGACAGAGCATGGAAAACAGAACCCACTCTACGAACACTTCGACAAGATATGCGAGATATTTAAAAAGTACGACGTCTCCTTCTCACTCGGGGACGCCCTCAGGCCCGGATGCATAGAGGATGCCACCGACGAGGCCCAGCTGGCGGAGCTGAAGGTTCTCGGTGAGCTTACCGAGAAGGCCTGGAAGCACGACGTTCAGGTTATGGTCGAGGGTCCAGGGCACGTTCCCCTGAACGACGTTGAGTTCAACATGAGGATACAGCAGCTCTGGTGCAGGGAGGCACCCTTCTACATACTCGGTCCGCTAGTTCTAGATGTAGCTCCCGGCTACGACCACATAGGTAGCGCTATAGGGGCCGCCCTGGCAGGATCGGTGGGGGCAGCGATGCTTTGCTACATAACTCCCAAGGAGCACCTCGGCCTTCCCAACGTCGAGGACGTCAAGCAGGGAGTGATAGCCTACAAGATCGCGGCCCACGCTGCTGATGTAGCAAAACACTGGCCCGGAGCGAGGGACTGGGACCTCGAGATGTCCATAGCTAGGTACAACTTCGACTGGAACAGGCAGTTCGAGCTGGCTATGGATCCCGAGACTGCGAGGGCATACCACGACGAAACACTCCCTCAGGACGGTTACAAGACGGCCAAGTTCTGCTCCATGTGCGGGCCTGAGTTCTGTTCCTACAAGATCTCCCAGAAGGTTCAGGAGAAGGTGGAGCCCGAAGAGCTTCTCGCTAAGGACAACTGGATAGCGCCATGAGATCCTGGACGTACTTCATACAGCTGGTGGGAAGGAACGAGAAGGGAGAAGAGATGCATGAAGGGGCCCTCTACATAGTGGCCGTCCCCACCGACAAGAACCTCTTCCAGGCTCAGAAGCTCAGCTGCTTCTCAGAACACTATCTGCCAGAAGAGAGCGCGGTAAATTACGGGAAGGCCTTCGCGGTGGGGGTGGAGTTCGAGGTTAAGAACCCCGAAGATTACGGCCTGAGCTTTTTCAGAGAGGAGGACGAGCTGTACGTGTTCAAAGAGGGTATATCGATGAAAGAGGGTCTCAAGAGCGTTTACAAGCTCCTGATGGACCGCCTCAGCGAACTTGGGTACGGAAAGGACTTCGATACCATCTTCGATATGGGGAACCCCTCCGAGGACCTGATGAGGGAGTGTTTACTCGAGGCCATAAAGGGAGGCTGAGGTGATTGTAAAACATCGTTTTAAAAAGCTTGACCTATCTCATACTTTTTGCCTTGACAATATAAGGAAATCCTTATAAATTGTAGGCATCATCTCATAGAGAGCGGAGGTTTAATAATGGATCAGGAGAAGAAGCTTATCACACCAGGCCCTTC
>JALWEK010000113.1 GCA_027014185.1 Aquificaceae bacterium | reverse complement strand
GTTCTCATCCTCTTTCCCAGATACCTGACCCTTCCCTTCAGCAGGGACCCCGAGGTGATAGGCTGGGCTGTTTACTACCTCGTGATAGTAGGTATATCTCAGGTTCCCATGGCCTACGCGGTTATATTCTCCGGTGCCTTAAAGGGGATGGGAAGGACCACCGTGCCTATGGTTGTGAACGTTGCCTCCTTCTGGCTCTTCAGGATAATACCCTCCTACCTTCTGCTCAAAATTGTGCACTCCCCCCTCGTCCCCTGGGTCTTCATGACGGTGGAGATGTTCATCAGGGCTCTTCTCTTCTACCTCGCCTTCAGGAGGGAGGTCAGACGTCAAAGCCCTTCATTCTCTCCTCAACCTGATTAGAGACCTCCTTTATGTTCCTTATCTCCTCGACCATCTCTTTTATGCTGGATGTGTTCTTCTCTGAGACCTGGGTTATCTCGGTCATGTTGTCCCTTATTATGTCTATCGCCCTGCTCTGTTCCTCCATGGCGGTCGCTATAGTGTCTATAACGTTCGCTATCTCTTTGGTGACCTCCTCTATCCTTCTGTAGCTCTCCACCACTTCCTCGGAAGCGTTCTTGCCTTCCTCAACAGTGTTCATAGCCTTCTCTACCAAAGCCGCTATCTCCTTCGCGGCGTTCCCCGAGATCTCGGCGAGCCTCCTAACCTCGTCCGCGACGACCGCAAACCCCCTTCCCATCTCTCCCGCTCTCGCTGCCTCTATGGCAGCGTTGAGGGCGAGGAGGTTCGTCTGCTCCGCGATGTTTATTATCGTCTCCGTTATGGAGCTTATCTCCCGACTGACCTCTACTATGTTACCCATGGCCGTGTGCATCACATCCACCTTCGACTTTCCATTCTGGATGGCCCTCTCCATATCCAGCGATACGTTCCTAGCCCTCAGAGTTTCCTCGGATATCTGCCTCAGAGCCTCTGAGGTTTCGTCCACCGATGTCATTATGCTCGCTATGTTGCTGTTCAGATTTTCGTTCTCGTTCTCTATCCTGCTCGCGTTTTCGGTGAGGATGCTTATGCTCTCGGCAATGCTGAAGAGACCCTCCTTTACGTTCCTAAGGGTCTTCTGAAGGTCCGAGAGGGAGCTGTTTATGTACTGGGAGAGCTCACCTACGTCCCCCCTGTACTCTCCCTCAACCCTGACCTTCAGGTTGCCTTTGGCCACTCTCATCATCACGTTCTTTATCGAGGTTATAGCACTCCCAAGGTCCCTCACCATGCTCCCGAGGGACTCAACCAACCTGTCCAGTTCGTTCCTGAACTTCCTAAACTCTATATCCCTGAACCTCATGTTGCTTGCTAGGCTTTCAACCACAGAAGAGAGGGTGTTTATATGGTTGATTATCCCCCTCGATACGAGCCAGAGCAGGAAGGATATGAAGAGGATGGAAGGGATCGTGATGCCGACCACCAGCACGTTGGCCATGGCGACGTTTCTCATGAGTTCCTTCTGGGCGTTCTCTATGAACTGCTTCCTTATCTCTATCAGCCTGTCCAGGGTCTCGAGGGTATCCTTGAACCCCTCCTTCTCCACGTCCAGGAGGGCCGTTTTGGCTTCGTCGTAAGCCTCCAGCTCGAGGATCTGCTTTACGTTCTCTAGATCTCCCTGGTAGGTGAAGAAGGCGAGCGTTCTCGTCAGGTCTGTCTCCTCCTTTGAAAGCTCTCTCTCCCTTTCCCTCAGCTTCTTGAGATTGTTCAGATACGCCTTCATGTACTTCTCCAGGTCCTTCCTGTACTCCTCGTTGCTTGGATCGAAGATCATGTTCCTTACGGCTATCGCCATGTTCAGGAGATTGACCTTCATATCCTTGTATATGGCCATCTCCTCGAGGGCGTCGTGAACCAGCTCTACGGATCTGTTTACCCTCTGCTGGGCGTTGTAGAGGACCAACCCTACCGCCACCGCCACAACTATGAGGAGGGCGTTCACCATAAGGAGCTTCTTCTTTATCGTCATGCTCAGTCCTCCTTGGACAGGTTCTCAAAAATAATCGGAAAGTAACGAAGGATATTATAGGAGGATAACCCTTGAGCAGTCTTAAGGAGAAGCTGGAACTAATACGGAGCAAGCTCCTCGACCCCTTTAGAGTAGAAGGACTCGAGGAGGACTTTGCCGATTTCCTCGAGATGGTGAGGAAAGCTGATCCGGAGGAGCTCAAGAGCATAGAGAAAGACTTCCAGGAGGTCAGGAGGCTGCTTGTCAGGAACCTCGACATAATCTCTGGAGGGCTGAAGCCGCTCCTCGAAAGGGAACAGGGGAGCTTCTTCTCGAGGAGGGTGTGATGTTCGGGGCATCCTTCGGTATAATCTCTCAGGCACTCGACATATACAGGAAGTCCCTGGATATACGTAACAGGAACGTTATAAACGCCAACAACCCGGATTACGTTGAGGAAAACCCCGTTGTGGAGAGCTTCGCACCTGTCGGGATAAACTTCCAGGATGTAAGAAGGGATCAGAACATTTACTACGTGAACCTGAGGAACTCAAAACTCTCCCTGGTCAGGTACCTGGAAGAGAGAAGCGGCATTCTTTCCAACGTCGAGGGGATATTCCAGGAGCTCTTCGAGGGTACTGGTATCAACGATTACACGAACCGCTTCTACAGGGCCTACCTCGATCTCATGAAGGACCCAACCAACGAGGGGGCAAAGAACGAGCTTTACAACGCCGCGAAGAGCCTCTCCGACTTCATAAGGAACAAGGGGAGGGACATAGACGAGCTCGGGAACAGCCTTGACTTCAACATAAGGCAAACTGTGTCGAGGATAAACGAGCTTCTCAGGAAGATATACGTGATCAACAGAGATATAACCGTAACCTACGCCCAGACCTACGCCAGGGGAAAGGATTACAAGAACTTCCTCGATATAAGGGACAAGTATCTGAGGGAGCTATCGGAGCTGATAAACATAAACGTACAGGAGGACGAGATAGGCAGGGTTAAGGTCACCACCTCCAAAGGTTTCGCCCTTGTTGATTTCCAGGACAACTACTGGCAGCTCGAGTACACGGGAGGAAGGCTCTTCTGGAAGTCAAAGAGCGGGGGCGACGTGGACATAACCGACGTGATAGAGTCCGGAAAGATCAAGGCCCTGTTCGATGCGAAGGGAGATCTGGACAGGTTCAAGGACGAGCTGGATGCGATAGCAAGAGACCTGATCTCCAGCGTTAAGCTCCCGAGGGCGAACAGCGGGACCTGGTACCTGATAAAGAACCAGTCCGATACAACATCCTACATAGGGAGCTCCGGTACGCTCTATCTGTACGACAGCTCCAACAACCCTGTCGGGAGAATAGAGTACGCCTCCGGCAGCCTGAACGTATACGACGCCTCCAACACGCTGCTGGCAACTTATTCGGAAGCAAACCTCCAGAACCTCGAGAACGCCATAGATACCTACTTTGGATCTTACTTCGACGCGGACATAGTGAATAACCCGGACGGGACCTACACCCTGAGGATTTCAGAGCTCTCACCCAATTCGAGGATAGAGGATACGGGAGGAAACTTCTACGAGAGCTCTCCGGTCTTCCAGGGAACGGGACTCCCAGACATAGCTCCGGTGAGCACCTTGAGGGACGACATAGACGATCTCGACTACTCCCTCGCCGACACCTTCAGCGACTTCGCTAACTCCTGGTGGGACCAGAGCAAGCAGAGGGTGAGCGATCTCGTAAACGATATATCTACCACCCAGGCGGATACTAAGGACAAGCTCAGGATCGAGTCTGCACTCCTGGAGTCCCTCGACAGGAAGCTTAAGGAGATGCAGGGAGTCTCTATAGACAAGGAGTTCATGGAGATAATGAAGATCCAGAGGACCTACCAGGCTGTGGCGAGGATAGTCTCCACCATAGACGAGCTCCTCCAGACAACACTCAATATGTGAGGTGTGAAAGATGAAGGTGCCCGACAACTTGATCTACTCGATATTCCAGTTCCAGGACGAGAGGATAAGGAAAGAGATAGCCAGGAAGACGGTGGAGATAGCCACCGGGAAGAGGATCCAGAACCTCTCCGACGACCCTGTGGCCACCTTCAACGTTATAAACCTCAAGCGTGAGATATCCCAGCTATCTCAGTTCTCTAGAAACAGGCTGTTCGCGGACGTGAACCTTTCTTACATAGACTTTACCCTCAACAAGATATCCGACAAGATAAAGATGCTCTACACCAAAGCGGTCCAGGCCAAAAATGAGATCAACACACCGGACGCTCTCGAGGCTGTGGGGGCTGAGTTCCGGGAGGCGATAAAGTTCCTCCTGGACAGGGCGAACGAGAAGGTGGGCGAGAACTACATATTCTCCGGATCGGCCCTGACCACAAAGCCCTTCACAGACAGCTTCGTCTATCAGGGATCGGACGACCCCTTCAACGTCCAGATAGACGAGGGGAGCTTCGTCCAGGTCTTCTCCTCCGGAAGGGAGGTCTTCTCCACGAACGTGTATCAGATGGACACTCTCTTTTCATCTCCAGAGGACCCCTTCGCGGTTTCGGGAACGATGAGCGTTAGCTACGACTCGACCACGGTGAGCGTGGACTACGGAAGAGGTATCTGGTATCTGGCCGGTAAGGTCTCGGACCCGGACGTTCCGCTATCCAGCTACGGCCTGGACGGGGACCTCATCCTCTACGACAGCTCCATGAACGAGGTGGCGAGGATCTCCAACTACGGCCAGTATTCCCTGAACGACCTTATCTCTCAGATAAACTCCTCATTCGCAGGTGAGAACATATCCGCCACCCTAGTCACGAACCCCGACGGGACCTACAGTCTGAAGATATTAGACGCCGACTCTAACAACTTCATAGAGGACACATCGGGAAACATCCTCGAGAGCAACAACCTCCAGAACCTTGTGAAGATCTTCAACGGGATCTCTCCCGGGAACGTTAAGGCATTCGTCCACCAGGTCCCCAGCGGCCAGTACACGATGAGACTCATACCTGAAGACATATCCACTACGCTCTCCATCTCCTTTACAGGTACATCGCTGGGGAACTTCTCCACCCTCAACGTCTTCCAGGTGCTCGGGAAGATAAGGGACAAGCTCCTTGCGGGCCTGGGCCCGGACGACTCCGACATAATGGCCAACCAGAGGGCTTACGACAAGGTGGTCAAGGTCAGATCCCAGGTTGGAAGCGTCCTATCCCAAGTTAGGGATCAGGAGCCCGTTCAGGAGAACAAGATGGACGTTCTCAGAAAACAGAAATCCGACACCGAGGAGGTGGAACTCTCAGAGAGCATCATGGAGTACACCAGGTACAGGACGGCCTACGAGGCCCTCATGAGGATAGTGGCAGAGTCGAGAGACATGACCATCCTGAGGTACATATGATCACTCTTCCTCCTCTGTGAAGGCGCTTATTATCGTCTCTATTATGGATATGATCACCGAGATCACGTTCGCTGCCAGGGCACCCTGGGCAAGCCCTATGGCCTCCTGGGGATCCCCCATGTGGTAGAGGAAGAGGGCAGGGATAAGGTGAAGATCCGCCACCAGGCTCGAGGCGAGCATCTCGGTAGAGAGAACTCTTCCCTCTCCAACCTTAAGTATGGTGGCCGCTAGGTTGGCCGCTACCGTCACCACCAGCTCGTAGGAGTTGGGACTCGTTATGAAGCTTATGTTCGTCGTCAGCGCCATAAGGATGAAGAAGTCGGTGATTATCTTCTTGTATCTCATCTCTCTCCCTCCAGTACCCTGTGGGTCTCCTCAAGAAGGATCTTCTGGGCTTTCCTAAGATTCTTGGGCTGGCCGAATATGATCAGCGTGTCTCCCTCCTCGACGGTGGTCTCTCCCGTAACCGTCACGTCCAGGTAGCCGTCTGACTTCCTTATAGCTATAACGGTTACCTTGAGGGCCCTTCTCAGGTCTATGTCCTTTAACTTCTTGCCCACGAGAGGTGATCCGGGCTCTACCTTGAGCTCCAGGATGTCTATGTCCGTCTCCTCCCCGAAGGCTATCCTGTCGAATAGGTCCGAGATGAAGGCGGATCCCGTGTGGAATATGTAGGCGGCCAGCCTCGTCGCCAGGAGCTTGTTGGGGACCAGGGCTCTGTTTGCGCCCAGCTCCTCTAGCTTGTCGGCAGTCCCGTCGGTTGAAGCGAAGGAGTATATGTAGAACTCTTCCTTGGAAGGTCTCATGAGCCTGGCGGTAACAATCACAGCTATGTTTTTGGCATCGTCCCCCAGGTTCACTATCATTCCCCTGGCCCTCTTTATACCCGCCGACTGCAGGACCGACCTCTTGTGGGGTTCTTCTATCAAGAAGTACTTGATATTGTGCTCCTGGAGGAACTTCATGGCCTCCTCACGGCTGTCTATCACAACGAACTCTATCTTCCTCTTCTTCAAAAGCGTGGCGAGCCAGGCTGAGGTCTTGTCGTAACCGCAGATTATGTAGTGTCCCTCGAGCTCCTCTATTTCCCTCAGCATCCTTATGGCCCTGTAGAGCTTAATTATATCCTCCTTGAAGAATACCCTAACTATAACGGTCACCGAGGTGGTAAAAACCCCTATCCCCATCAGGGCCAGGAAGGAGGTAAAGACCCTCCCGTAGAGCGTATCGCTCCCCGCCACTATCTCCCCGAAGCCTATCGTCCCGATCGTTATTATCGTCATGTAGAAGGAGTTTATGAAGTCTCCGCCGGAGAGGAACATGTATCCCAGCGTTCCGACGGTGATCGCTGTATGGAGCATCAGTAAGGGTATCCTGAACTCCTTTAGTGCCTCTATCAGCCTCCTCTCATACTGTTCTATGAGCTTCAGCTCCCTCTTCTTGGGCTTTATCCTCTTCCTTAACCTTCTTCTCAACCTGGCCATTTTTCCCTTTCAAGTATAATAATCTCCGTGGTATGAGAGTAAACGCCCTGGTTATAGATATCGAGGGGACGACCTCCGAGATAACCGACAAGCTCAACGAGGTACTCGATGCTATATACGACGAAGGGGGAGAAGTTATAGACGTAAAGGTCACCCACGCGAGGGAGCACGGGATAGACGGCTTTACCATCGTTTACACCGTGATATACAGGAGCGAGAGGGAGATTCCAGAGGAATGATATACATAGATAGAAACTGCCGGAGGTCCCCCCGTGGAGGAGATAAAGAGCGTGCAGAAGTACCTTAAGGGTATCTTTGAGGAGATCCGGTCGGAACTCAGAGAGAACGAATTCATCAGAAACCTTGTGGGTTCTGAGGAGAACCTCGAAGCTCTAATAGACGGTCAGAGGGATCTCATATCCCAGTACATAGAGAACTGGGAAAGTGGATCTGTGAACTTCTCAAAGAAGTTCGAGGATCTTTATACAAGAACTGACGTTCCCTATACGGTCATTGCATGGAGCATAGACAGGATAAAGAGCAGACTGATGGAGAAGCTGATAGAGGAGGGTTATTCCCAGGAATTCACAATAAAGTTCAAGAAGTATTTGGAGGAACTTGTAAATCAGATATCTAAGATATATCTGCGTAAGGATGTAAAAACTCTCAAAAACTTTAAAAAATCTCCCTTCGCGGACAGGTTGCTTTACAGCGTTCATAGAGATTGGCTTTTGAAGATAGCCGAGTGCGTGGAGAAGGATGACTTCTCAGAGTTCCCCCTAATATCTGCGGAAGAGTGTAAATTTTCGGAAGTCCTCGATTATCCGGAATCCATCCTGGTGTGTCTTGATGCGAACATGTGCACCTATGTTCACAACCTACACAAACTGATCCACGATACGGCCAACACCTTCTACGTATTTTATACGAAGGGAGCTTTCTATCAAGCTTACAGGGTATTTAAGGATCTCACAGAGATTGTGGCAAAGCTGCTTAAAACTGTTTCCGAGCTGTACTTTCTCGCCTACTCAGATCCTGAGTCTAACTTTTTCAGGTTCGTGAGCGCTCTCTCTAAAGAGGAGGGCTACAAGTACGTATCAGCTATAGACATAATTGATCTTAGGAAGATAAACAGAACGCATGGAGAAAAGGTAGGGGACGCCATCATAAAGGAGATGGAAAAGAGACTCATGAACCTCATATCTGAGGACACGGCCAGAACTGTAATGGTAAAGGGCTCTACCTCGAATTTCTTTATGTTCAACAAGGGTTATTCCGAGGAAGAGATCAGGGAACTTGTGGATAAAATAGGGCGAGAGCTCCACTTTGAATTCAAGGGTAACGGGAAGAAGATCCCTATAGAGGTTACCGTAGCTATTCTTGAGATGGAGCCGTATGCCGAGCTCGTAGAGAGTGAGCTGAGGGATATACTCGCTTATCTAAAAGAGGAAGCGAAGAAAGAAAGAGAACATACAAGCATATCTGTAGGCAAAGAGCGACTACAGAACATAATGAACTGGATAAGTGAGAAGTACGGGAACGTTAGCAAGATAAAGTCCATGATAGAGGAAGGTAAGGTCGATGTGGTCTTTCATCCTATAGTTGAAACAGAGAACACAAGGAATATAGTGGGGGTGGAAGTTCTGGCCAGGCTAAAGGAAGAAGACAAGCTCGTGCCCACGGGGGTATTCATAGATCTCATATATGAACTGGAACTTGTAGAGAAGCTGGATATGCAGGTGATTAGCAAACTTAAAGAGTACATTAAACTACTTAAGCCTGTTAAAAGCTTGTTCGTAAACGTAAGCTCCCGCTCTCTAATGTCGGACAGGTACATAGAGCACCTTTGTGAATTTATAAGGAGTGTGGAAGGTCTCAATATAGTTATAGAGCTTACCGAACAGCAGCTGTTTGAAAAACACGGAGGCAGCCCTTAAACTATCCAGCAACAGCCACGTTACCATAGCGGTGGATGACTTCGGTACCGGATACTCTTCACTCAAGATAGTGGCAGATCTCGTGGACAAGGGTGTTCTGAAGGTATTAAAGATAGATGGATCCCTCATACGGGACGTGCTCAGCTCCCACGCTATATGGAAAGTGGTAGATATAGTTTCTGTCTTGAGCAAGCGTCTTGAGACAAAAACTGTGGCCGAGTTTATAGAAAGCCGGGAAGAACTTACAGCTATTCGTTCTATGGGCATAGACTACTGCCAAGGCTATTACATCGCCAAGCCCATGACTATCCACGAGCTTGTAGCCTGGATAAAGACCTTACAATGAGGCTAAAGGTCAGGGTTAAACCGGGCTCAAAAAGAGAAGGTGTGAGGGAAATAACGCCGGACCATCTCGAGGTAAAAGTCAGCGCCCCTCCCGAAAAGGGAAAGGCCAACGAGAGGGTCGTGGAGCTACTGGCAAAGCACTACGGAGTTCGTAAGAGTGCCGTAAGGATACTAAAGGGGGAGACATCGAGGGAGAAGATCATAGAGATCGACCTCTGATGGTTATAACCATCACGTCCGGGGGAGATAGGAGCCTCATCGGGGGCCCTCCGGTTCCTAGACCCTTGCTAACAGCTATGAACTTTCCAGGAGCTATCTCCTTAAGACCCCTGTCGGTCTCGAACATCAATCTCAGAACTGTGTAACCAACGAAGAATAGGACCCCTCCGTGGGTGTGCCCGGCGAGGACGAGATCGAGGTAAGGAAGGGCCTCTTTCTCCACCTCAGGTCTGTGCTTTATGAGGATGGTGTATCTGGAGGTGTCCACACTTTTTAGTACTGAGACCTCGTCGGTGATGACCTTGTAGCCCAATCTCTCACCCGCAGGGTCATCCACCCCCACTATGTTAAGGAATTCACCAACCTCGACGCCCTCTCCCCTGAGAACTCTAAAGCCAGACATCTCCAGGAACCCGATAGCCTGTTCATGCCCCACGTAAAACTCATGATTTCCGAGAACGGCGAACTTCCCCAGAGGTGGGTCTATCTTTGCCAGCCTCTTGGCGAGGTGTTCGAGGCCCTTCATGTTCCCGTCCACCATGTCCCCGGTGGCCACTATGATATCGGGCCTTTCCTTTTCGTACACGCCTTCTAGCATCTCTATCCTGTCCTCCCTCATCACCGGGCCCAGGTGCATATCCGATATGTGAAGGATCTTCACCTCTATGCCAGGTGAGAGCTTGGAAGTCTCCAGTGTAAACCTGTAAACCTGTAGGTAATGGGTCTCCGCATGGCTGTACAGGCTCAGGAGCAGGGAAAGGATTAGGGTTATGAAGAAAGCCCTTCTTGGCCCCGGGGAGTGGAACCTCCTGTACAGGTCAACGGCGGCCCCGACTAGAAAGAAGTAGATTACAAAGCCCATCCAGAGGAGCCCTATGAGTGCGAGCGGCCTAGAGATCTCAACCACACCCTTCTTATCCAGAACCCTCCATAGAACTGGGGAGATGGTCGCCAGGGAGAGTAATATAGCGGTAAACAGCCTCGCCCTCAATCCAAGATCGAAGGCCCGGCTTAACTTCCTGTACAGGTAGTAATGCACGAGGGCATAAAATGCCAGGAAGCCGAGGACGAAAAACCTCATTAAGCCTCTAGGACAGCTCCCTTAGAGGCGTCCGTGACGAGCTTTGCGTACCTTCTGAGCCATGAGCTGGGAATATCCTTCCGCTTGGGCTTAAAGTTCTTAAGTCTGCTCTGGAGCTCCTCCTCAGATATAAGGAGCTCGAGCCTTCTATTAGGGATGTCTATGAGTATCTCGTCTCCGTCCTGAACCACACCTATAGGACCTCCAGCTGCCGCTTCCGGTGATACATGGCCTATGCATGCCCCCCTTGTGCCTCCGGAGAACCTACCGTCGGTTATAAGGGCAACCTTGTCTCCGAGCCCCATACCCACTATGGCGGATGTGGGGGAGAGCATCTCCCTCATGCCTGGACCACCCTTGGGACCCTCGTACCTTATCACCACCACGTGTCCGGGTTTCACCTTTCCTCCCAGGATTCCGTCTATGGCCTCCTCCTCCGAGTCAAAGCATATAGCTTTCCCTCTGAACCTGAGCA
>JALWEK010000112.1 GCA_027014185.1 Aquificaceae bacterium | reverse complement strand
TCGATAAACTGGGAGTTCGTTAGAAGGAGGGTGGTGGACGAGATAAGACTGATACATCTTCCCGTGATAGTGGGTGGGGAGAACGTGCCTACCCTCGTTGGAGGCGAGGGCTTCAAAAAGCTCAAAGACATACTCCACCTTAGGCTAAGGTCACACTTCAAGAGGGGAAACCAGCTGATAACCGAGTGGGAGGTGGCAAGGTAGTTTAGGTGATAGTGGTCCTCGTTCTTGCCTTCTTCCTTACACTCGGGGGTCTCGTGGTCAGTGCACTTCAGTCATCCTCTTCGGCGGAGAGGTTCATAAGGGAAGTTTACATAAAGCAGCAGTCCTACCACGTCCTTACCTCTATCCTCCCTTACATTCTGAACGCCCTGAGAAAAGAGGATGCATCCGTAGACACCCTTCAAGACCCCTGGGCGCTGCCTTTCCTGGTGGAGACGGAGAAGGGAACGCTCGAGGTAGTTATAAACGATGAGGATAGGTTCTTTAACCTCAACACGGTCGGGGACGGAAATGTTCAGAGGGAGATCTTCGAGAGGCTTTTAGAGCTCCTTAAGATAAGTCCGGGATATTTAGAAAGGCTCTTGGCGTGGATAGGTAAAGAACCTCCAAACTTCCAGAGTGAGTTTCCTGTAAAGGGAGCTCCGATGGATAGCCCTTACGAGCTCAGGTACCTGGGGATGAGCGACGAAGATCTGTACGGGAAGGAGGAAGGGGACGTGAGCTATCCTGGATTACTTAGCCTCGTTACCACCTACTCCTCTGGCAAGATAAACGTGAACACAGCCCCCAAGTATATCCTGATGGCCCTGGATCCTCGTATAGACGGTCCCCTCGCCGACAGGATAATCGAGTACAGGAGTTCCAAGCCTTTTAAAAAGATCGATGACCTGGTTCTAGTGGAGGGTTTCACCTTCGACATACTCCACAGGATAAGAGGCCTCGTTGATGTAAAGAGCACCGCTTTCAGGATAAGGGCGGCGGTAAAGAGCGGGGACGTTGAGACGACTCTCGAAATCGTTTACGATAGGAGCAGGAACAGAGTTCTCTACAAGAGGATCTACTGATGGCCGAGTTCCTCTACGAGGGCTTGAAGGAGGGAAGAAGAGTAAAGGGGAAGGTCGAGGCCTCCAGCAGGAAAGAGGTCCTAAGCAGGCTAAAGGGCGAGGGCGTAGTTCCCCTCCACGTGGAAGAGGTTAAGGATGAAAGACCTTTCTGGAGGAGGGAGTTTCATCTCAGGGGACCTTCCGAGGAGGATCTCTCCTTCGTTCTTCTCCAGCTGGCACTGCTCTTAGAGTCCGGAATACCTCTCTCGAGAGCCCTCGAACTCCTGGCAACCCAGTCGGAGGACGAGAGAGTATCGAGCGCCCTTCTCGAGATAAAGTCAGGTATAGAGAGGGGAGAGAACCTGTCCTCGGCCTTCAGGAAGAGCGGGATCTTCCCGGACTTTCTCCCGGAGATGCTCTCTGCCGCGGAGACAGGAGAGAACCTTGAGAGGATATTCGAGATAGCCGGCAAGCACCTGGAGACGGTGGCGGAGATGAAGTCCAAGATACTCAACGCCGTTACATACCCCTCCATAGTTATAGGTTTCAGTGTATTCGCCCTCTTCGTAGCCATAAAGTTCGTGGTTCCAAGGATAGCGAGGGTCCTGGAAGGTTTTGGGAAGGAATTACCTTTCGTAACTAAAGCGATCGTGCTCTTCTCGGAGGTGCTTACCTACCTGCTCTACCTATCCCCTATCCTGGTGCTTATCTTCCTGTACAGGGAAAGGATCTTCGGTAGAGAGAGGATAGACAGGTTCTTGCTTAAACTCCCGGTAGTCGGTAGGATAGGTTATTACTTCGATATCTCGAGGTTCGCCTACACCTTGTATATGACGCTCGCCTCGGCAGTTCCTATAACGACAGCTTACAGCATAGCCGTAAGGAGTATCTCCAACTCGTACATGAGGAAGATCTTGGAAGAACTATCCCAGGAGGTGGAAAGGGGAAGGGATCTCTCCTGGACTTTGAAGAGGTCCGGACTCTTCCCCCAGCTCTTCATCAGCCTTGTGGAGACCGGGGAGAGCAGCGGGGAGCTGGAGAGGATGCTCGATCTCGGAGCCCAGATATACAGGAAGGAGGCGGTTAGGCTGATAAACTTCTGGATCAGGATGGTGGAGCCCTTATCGATACTGGTGATAGGTGCGATAGTTGGCATAATAGTTGTGAGCGTTCTCCTTCCCCTCAGCGAGGTGACCTCTGGAATAGGGAGGTAAGTTTGGTAGAGGAGCTCAGGCACCCCCTTCTCGTTCACAAGCTAAACAGGATAAGGGACGTAAGTACGAAGAGGGGAGAGATAAAGGATCTCCTGGAGGAGATAGCCACCCTGATGGTATATGAAGCTCTAAGATACGTACCGCTCGAGGTCAGAAGGATAGAAACGTGGGTGGGAGAGAAAGAGTTCGAGTTCGTGAGCGAGGAAGAGATAGTCTTCGTTCCAATACTGAGGGCGGGGCTCCCGATGCTCGAGGGGGCTCTTAGGGCAGTCCCGAACTCCAGGGTGGGCTTTCTGGCTATAAAGAGGAACGAAGAGACCCTGGAGTCCAAGGTTTACTACTCGAGGCTCCCCGATTTGAAAGGGGCAAAGGTCCTTATACTCGATCCCATGCTCGCCACCGGAGGGACACTGATAAAGGCGATAGAGGAGGTCCTTAAGGGTAACCCTTCTGAGATCGTGAGCCTCCACGTGGTCTGTGCTCCAGAGGGTATAGAGAGGGTTGGGGAAAGGTTTCCAGAACACCGGATGTTCACCGTCAGCGTGGACGAGCGCCTCAACGACAAGGGCTACATAATCCCCGGCCTTGGAGACATGGGAGACAGGCTCTTTTCCTAGGAGAGGATAACATTTACGAGCTTCTCGACCGCCTCCTCTATCTCATCTTCCCTGTTCATAAGGCCGAAGGAGAACCTTACCATCCTGGTAGCTTCCTCGAAGGAGTATCCCATCTTCAGGAGGTGCTCGTTCGGAGCTGCCTCCCCGGAGGTGCAGGCGGAGCCGGCGGAGCAAAAAACGCCCTCCTCGGAGAGCCTGCTTACCACTTCCCATCCGCTCTTTTGGGGAAGTATAAGTGCGGATACGGAGGGGCTCCTCGGAGCCTTCTTCCCAACTATCTTTACCCCAGGTAGCCTCTCCTCTACGAGCTCCTCAAAAGAGTTTCTCAGGTTTTCAAGCCTCCTAACATTATCTTCAAAAGAGCTGTGTATCTCCTCGAGGGCCCTCACCATCGCGAGGATGCCGTGGAGGTTCTCCGTCCCGCTCCTGAGACCCCTCTCTTGCCCCCCACCCAGTATCAGGGGCCCCAGCTCTCCTTTTACGTACAGAAACCCAACTCCCTTGGGAGCGTGGAACTTGTGTGCCGAGAAGGTAGCGTAGTCCATTTCTTCTAAATTGAGCTCCACCTTCCCAAGAACCTGAACCGCGTCGG
>JALWEK010000111.1 GCA_027014185.1 Aquificaceae bacterium | reverse complement strand
TTCCATCATCTAGGCCTGTTTCTTGCGGGCCTTCTCGTGTTGCACTATGCTCTTTCCCCTCTTTCCCACTCCGTATATTTCGTCGCCGGGGACCGGGTTACAGCAGTTCCCTATCTCGTACATTATCCCCGTAAGGCCCTCTACGCTAGCTACACCCTTCCCGGAAGGCTCTCCCCTGTCGTCTGTTTTCTTTCTCTTCTTGGGGGAGAGTATATCGAGGACCTTCGTGGCGGTCAGCTTACCGCTTCCGAGTGCTATGTAAAGATCCTCCTCCTCCTTAAACCTTATCTTCTTCTTTAGCTTCTCCACGAGCTCTTCTGAGCTTACGCCGGCGCTCTCTTTTATCCTCTCAAAGATCCTTCTCCCCTCGCTCAGGAACCTCTCCCTCTCGACCTGTCTAAGGTAGTGCTTTATCCTGTTCTTGGCCTTGGAGGTCACCACCAGGCTCAGCCAGTCGGGGCTGGGCCTCTTGCTCGGGCTCGTTATTATCTCAACCTGATCGCCGCTCCTGAGCCTGTAGCTCAGCGGAACTATCCTGCCGTTCACCTTGGCTCCCGCGCAGTGGTTCCCCACCTCCGTATGGATGTGGTAGGCGAAGTCTATGGGTGTAGCTCCCATCGGGAGGACAACCAGATCACCCTTGGGGGTGAAAACGAACACCTCCTCGGAGAAGAGTTCTCTCTTGAGGTTGTCGAGGACCTCCGAAGGGTTCTTGCTACCCTGTATGTTCTCCACCAGGTCTCTCAGCCAGGAGAATATCTCCTCTCCGTGGGCCTTTTCCTTCCCCTCCTTGTAAGCCCAGTGGGCCGCTATCCCTTTCTCCGCCCTCTCGTGCATCTCCCTTGTCCTTATCTGGAACTCAACCATCCTTCCCTTCGGGGCTATCACGGTTGTGTGGAGGGACTGGTAGAGGTTCGGTTTGGGAAGGGATATGTAGTCCTTGAACTTACCCGGAACTGGCGTGAATATGCTGTGAACTATCCCGAGGACCATGTAGCACTTCTGGACGGAGCTCACTATTATCCTCACCCCGAGAAGGTCGTGGACCTCCTCGAGCTTTATGTTCTTCCTTATGGTCTTCTGCCAGACGCTGTATAGATGCTTTGGCCTGTAGGTTATCTCCGCCTCTATCCCGGCCTTTTTTATCTCCTCCTTCACCCTCGGTATCACGAACTTCTTGAGATAGACCTCCAGATCCTCCAAGGACTGACTTACGAACTTCCTCACCTTCTCGTACTCTCTCGGATAAAGGTACTTGAAGGAGAGGTCCTCCAGGCTCCTCTTTATCTCCCATATGCCTAACCTGTGAGCTAACGGGGCGTAAATGCTCAGGGTCTCTTCCGCTATCCTGACCCTCTTGTCCCTCCTCAGATGCCCCAGAGTCCTCATGTTGTGGAGCCTGTCTGCCAGCTTAACTATAACTACCCTTATGTCCTTGGCGGTTGCGAGGATCAGCTTCCTGAAGTTCTCAGCCTGGGCTTCTTTTAGGTTCCTGAACCTGATCTTCCCTATCTTGGTCACGCCCTCCACTATGTCCGCCACCTCTTTGCCGAAGAGCTCCTCTATCTCTTCGTAGGTTGCGTCCGTGTCCTCCAAGACATCGTGCAGGAGGCCCGCCACTACAGTCGTTGCGTCCATATTGAGATCTGCGAGTATCTTGGCGACGTTCACAGGATGGACGACGTAAGGATCCCCCGACTTCCTGAGCTGGTCCCTGTGCTTGTCGGAGATGTATTCGAAGGCTCTCCTTATGCGATCTTCCTCTCCCGGATACTTCTTCTCTATGTCCTCTAAAATTTCGACGAGCTCGAGTTCTCTAACTGCCATTAGAATAAATATAGGCTTTTTCAAGGGGAGGAAAGATGCTGCTGGATAAGATCTTAGGCTTTCTCTCGAACAACGTGGGAATCGACCTGGGGACTGCTAACACGGCGGTTTACATGCAGGGCAAAGGTATAGTGATGTACGAGCCCTCGATAGTTGCCATTGATGTAAAGACGAGAAAGGTCCTCGCCGTAGGTAAGGAAGCCAAGGAGATGGTCGGAAAGACCCCGGAGAACATCCAGGCCATACGACCTCTAAGGGACGGCGTCATAACGGACTTCGAGATAACCCAGGTTATGCTCTCTTACTTCATAAAGAAGGCTCTCGGAAGCACCCTCTTCAAGCCCAAGCCCCGCGTTGTTATCGGGGTTCCCACCGGCATAACCCCCGTTGAGAAGAGGGCCGTAATAGACGCCGCCAAAAGCGCCGGGGCGAGGGAGGTTTACCTTATAGCTGAGCCCATGGCCGCGGCGATAGGAGCGGATCTCCCTGTAGATGAGCCCATAGGGAACATGGTAGTGGACATAGGGGGAGGGACTACCGAGATAGCGGTCATATCCCTCGCAGGTATAGTGGTATCGAACTCCCTCCGCATAGCTGGAGACGAGATGAACGAGGCTATAATCCAGTACATAAAGAGACAGTTTCACATCCTCATAGGGGAACAGACGGCGGAGAAGATAAAGATAGAGCTGGGGAGTGCGGTCATGGAGGACGAGGAGAGGTCCATGGACATAAGGGGAAGGGACATGACCGGCCTTCCCAAGACGATAAAGATAACGAACCATCACATAACGGAGGCCCTCGAGGACACAATAAACTCGATAATAAACGCTATAAGGGTTACCTTGGAGAGAACACCTCCCGAGCTTGCGGCCGACATAGCCGACAGAGGTATAGTCCTTGCGGGGGGAGGTTCCCTTTTGAAGAACATGGACAGGAGGATCCAGCTCGAAACAGGTATAAGGGCCTTTTACTGCGAGGAGCCTCTCATAGCGGTTGCGAGGGGAGTTGGCAAGGTGCTCGACAACCTTGAGCTTATAAGGAGAATTTCCATGGAATGACCGGAAGAAGGTTTCATATCCTTTCCCTTCTCGTTGTCGTCTTTGGGCTGATCGTATTCTTCTCCGATCTCTCCCATATATCCTACGTCAGGGCCTTCGTCTCCGCTATCAACAGGGTTGTGGCTCCGGTTGTGAGATTTAAGGAGAGAACGGTGTCTGAACTCAGGGAAGAGCTTGGTGCTTACATACACAGGGTGGACGTCGCAAAGGAGAACATACAGCTCAAAAGGAGGCTGAGCTCCCTGCTCCTTACCGAGAAGGAACTCGATACCTGCCTTGCCGAGATAGAACAACTAGAGAAGACGATGAAGGTTTCATCCGGCTTTAGGAAGCTCGATTACGTGGTGAGCAGGATCGTGTACTACGATCCTACCGGCTTCGATCTCTTTGTAATTATAGAGGGAGGTAAGAACAAGGGTATAAAGGAGGGAGACCTCGTGGTTACCGAAAGATCGGTTATAGGTTTCGTGGAGTCTGTCTTCAGCTCAACGAGCAGGGTTATAACTCCCTTCAACGAGAAGTTCTCAACCACGGCGGTTCTGGGAACGAGGAAGAAGAGATACATCTACCGGGGTGGGTTCCCGGAGGGATCTCTGCTTCACGTGAACCTGGAGGACAGGGTAGAGGTGGGAGAGGAGGTTTACCTGGTGGAGTTGAAGAGAAAGATCCCACCCTTTTTGATAGGTAAGGTGAGCGAGGTAAGTAGGGGGAAGGACCCCTTCTTCAAGGAGGTGAAGGTAAAGCCTGAGGCCGTCCCGAGGGAGGAGGATTACGTCTTCGTCATAAGGAGGTCCCGTTGAGGTACGCGCTCCTGTTCCTGGTTGCTATCTTCCTGCAGGTGGTATTCCTCCACGGGCTCTTCAAACCAGGCTTTCTGGCTCCAGACCTACTGCTCATAGTCCTCCTCTCGAGAGCATACCTGATAGGCAGGGACGCTGTACTGTGGGCCATCCTAGGCGGTTCGCTCTTGGACATACTTACCGATACCATAGGCCTGAACCTGTCCCTCTACGTTCTTTCCGTTTACCTATTCTCCCTCGTGTACGAGAGGTTTCTCTTCAAGAGCTTCCTGGTTTTCGTCCTTCCCTCGTCCGTGGTGCTTCTCACAAAGAAGCTGCTCGCCCTTTTGATGATGAGGTCCAAGTTCTCCTTCGAAGCCTCGTTCCAGACCTTCGCCCTGTCGTGGCTGATCGAGGTTTTTGCGGTTGTAGGCTTATACTTTATATACCTTAGAAGGAAAGAATGAGCCGGCGTGTCTTTCTCCTTTTACTATCCGGTCTGACCGCCATCTTCATGCTGATAGCTGGTAGGCTCTTTCAGGTTCAAGTCCTGAGGGGTGAAAGGTACAGGGAGCTATCCAAGAGAAATTACCTGAGGGTCAGGAAGCTCTACCCTCCGAGGGGTGATATCTACGACAGGAGGGGCGAGAAGCTAACCTACGACGAGCCACGTTACGTCCTCAGCCTCGACTACCACAGACTGGGCAAGGAGGAGCTGGAAACTCTCAAGAGGAACCTGAAGGCTCTCTTCAATGTGGATCTTGAGAAGGTTATAAGGGAGAACCCCGGAGGTGTTGAACCGGTCAGGATAAGGGAGGATCTATCTCAGGAGGAGCTAAGCCTCTTCTACGCTAACAGCTACCGCCTTCCTGGTGTGTTCGTTGAGGTGGTCCCCAAAAGGGTTTATCCCCACGGAAAGAGGCTCTGCCACGTTATAGGCTACGTGGGCTACCCTTCGAAGAAAGAACTCGAGAAGTTCGGGGAGAGGATAGCCCCAAGGAGCTTCGTGGGCAAGCTGGGCATAGAGAGGAGCATGGACCACGTCCTCTTGGGACAGCTCGGAAGGGAAGAGGTCATGGTCAACGCGGTGGGAAAGATCCTAAAGACCCTCAAAAGAGAGGAACCTGTAAAGGGGAACAGCCTTGTCCTCACGATAGACCTCCGGATGCAGAAGATAGTGGAGGATGTCTTCTACGAGTCAGGTCAGCCCGCGGGCGCGGTGGTCCTGATGAACGCCAAAACCGGAGAGATCCTCGCTCTGGCGAGCATACCCGGATACGACCCCAACAGGGTTTACAAAGACTGGAAGAAGCTGAGGAAGAACAAGCTGAAGCCCATGTTCAACCGGGCAACTAGCGGCAGGTACCCGCCCGCATCGGTTCTCAAGGTCCCCATCTCCTACGCCATCCTCGAAACCAAGACCGCCTCCCCCTGGGAGAGGGTTCTCTGTACCGGGAGCTTTTTCCTCGGAAACAGAAGGTTCTTCTGCTGGAACGTTTACGGCCACGGCCAGATGAACATAATAAAAGCCCTCGAGGAGTCCGGCGACGTTTACTACTACACCTACGGCTACGAGATCGGACCCTCTACCATAATCAGGTACGCGAGAAAGTTCGGATACGGGGAGAGGATACCTGTTGAGATACCAACCAAAAGAGGTTTCCTGCCTACACCGGAGTGGAAGAGGAGGCGCTTCGGCCAGCCCTGGTACGACGGGGACACGGTAAACCTGAGCATAGGCCAGGGCTACATGCTCTCCACTCTCCTGGAGCAGACCCTGATGATGATGGGGATCGTGAACAACGGGGTCATATACAGGCCCACCCTGCTGAGGGAGATAAGGGACCCCTCGGGGAAGGTCCTGTGGAAGAACAGGAGAAAGGTCTGGAAGGTGGTTAAGGGAAGGCAGGAGTACTTCGCCATCATCAGGAGAGGCCTTAGGGAGGCGGTCAGGAGGGGAACGGGAGCGAGGGCCTTCTCCACCATCGTGGACATGGCGGGCAAAACGGGGACAGCCCAGGTCGCCTTTATAAGGAGGGGAAAAAAGAAAAAGAAGCTCCCCTGGAGGCTCAGAGACCATGCATGGTTTGTGGGCTTTGCCCCTTACAGGGACCCGCTTTTCGTGATAGGGGTCCTCGTGGAGCACGGGGAGTCCGGAGGTAGAACCGCGGCCCCCATAGCTAGGAAGATCATGGAGAGGATATACATAGAGGGTCTCAACAGGGAAATCTAAATCTCGTCGGAGAATATAACCTCCGGTATATCCACTTCTATTATCCCCCTCTCTCTGCCGAGCCTCAGAAGTAGTCTCACGGCCTCCCTTCCGTCCGGCCCGTAGTCGATAGTCCTCTCGTTCACATACATCCCCACGAACCTGTCCGTCCTCTCCGGATCCTCTTCCAGATCCCTCGCGTAATCTATGGCATAGGAGAGGGCCTTCTCGCGCTCTCTCAGGGAGAACTCCACGCTCTTTTTCATGAGCCTTTCAATCTTCTTTATTGTCTCCTTTCCCAGATCTTTCCTCACCACGTTGCATCCCAAGGGCAGGGGAAGGCCGTACTCTTCCTTCCACCACTCTCCCAGGTCCACAACCTTCACGAGTCCGTAGTCGGGATAGGTCAGCTGCCCCTCGTGTATGACGAGGCCCGCATCTACGCTACCTTTTAAAACCTCCTCTATTATCCTGTCGAAGGGGACCACCACGGGTTCGAACTCGGGCTCGTAGAGCTTTAAGGTCAGGTAGGCGGTCGTGAGCTTCCCCGGAACCGCTATCCTCTTTCCTTTGAGGCTCTCCGGCTTTTCCCTGGCTACCACCACAGGGCCGTAGCCCTCTCCCACGCTCCCGCCGCTCGGAAGGACCAGATACTTGTCCGCCACGTAGGGGTATGCGTGGAAAGAGATCGCCGAGACCTCGTAGGTTCCCTTGAGGGCTTCCCTGTTCAGTGTTTCGATGTCCGCGAGGACGTGCTCTATCTCGAGACCTTCCGTATCTATTGTCCCCTTAACGAGGGGGTAGAACATGAAGGCGTCGTCCGAGTCGGGGCTGTGGGCTATCCGTATCTTCATGGCCCAACTATTTTAGCAGCAGGAAGAGGATAAAGGAAGTCATAAGACCAGCCACCAGGTCGTCCATCATAACCCCGTAGGGCCCCGGGAGCTTCTCGAAGAGGTTTACCGGGAAGGGCTTGACTATATCTAAGACTCTGAAGATCAGGAAGGCGAGGAGATAAGTCTTTAGGGTAGGCTCAACGAAGATAAAGCAGGCCACGTATCCCACGATCTCGTCTATCACGACCTCCTCCGGGTCGCTATCTCCCGTCATCCTTATCACCTCGTTGGAAGATACAAGACCTAGGAAAAAGAGGACGCCGAGGGCCACAAGGATCGTCCAAGGGCTGAAGGAGACCAGATACACTATCGGCACGCCCCACAGTGTTCCCAGGGTTCCGGGAGCGGGAAGCCTTCCCACGAACAGGCCTGTGGCTATAAGCTCCCGTATCATGGAGCTTATAATAACTCAGTTGCCATGGGAAGCGAGGATAGACTGAAGAACATGGAAGAGAGCATAAAGGACCTTCAGGAGGATCTCAGAGAGATAAGGGAAAGGATCGAGGTAGAGCAAAGGCCAGACAGGTTCGGTTTTGACGACTTTGTCCAGGAGTGCATAGGGGCGCTGATAATAGCCTTCCCCATCTCTATGACCGAGGAGATATGGGAGATCTCGAGCAAGATATCCCTGGGGAGAGTTCTGTTGATAATGCTCGGAGCCTTAGGCGTAGTTTACTTCTTTATAAAACACTCAAAGCTCCAGAGGTGGGAGTCCCAAGATGTGGCCGGCTTCCTGCCCCTCAGGCTCATAACGAGCTCCCTTATAGCCTTCGTGGTCTCCTCTATTACCCTGTACGTCCTGGGAGTTTACCCCAACTTCTTAGACAACTGGGAGTGGTTTCTGAAGGCTTCCATCCTCGTTACCGTCTTCTCCCTCGTGGGGAGCCTCGGGGTGGACATGATCAGATAGCCTGCTTGAGTTTCTTTCTGTAGGCCTCGAACTCCTCGGGAAACTTCTCCATGGCCTGTTTTATGAGCCTCCCCGCGACAGCACCCAGACCACATATGGAGGTGGGCTGGATGTATCTGTTGATGAACACGAAACCTTCCCAGTCCTTTTCGGTGGCTTCTCCTCTGTAGATCCTCTCGAGAAGGACCGCCTGCTCGTGGCATCCCACCCTGCAGGGTGTGCACTGGCCGCAGGTCTCGTGCTCGTAGAACTTGGCCACCTGCAGACACGCCTCCACTATGTCATCGTCTTCGGTAAAGACCATAACAGTTCCAGTTCCGCCAAAGCCGAAGGGCGAGTAATCCATCGGCATGTCCAGCTCCTCTCCCGAGAAGCAGTCCAGGGCTCCCGAGAAGACCGCCTTGACCTTCTTGTTCCCTATCGTCCCCCCGGCGTACTTGAAGATCACCTCCCTGAGGGTCGTGTTCATTGGAAGCTCATAGACTCCCGGCTTTTTAACCTTACCGCTCACGGGAAAGAGCTTGGGGCCAGCGTAGTCGCTGGGGCCGATGTACCTATACTCCTCCCAGCCCATACTGATTATGAAGGGTATATTGCATATGGTCTCTACGTTGTTCACGACCGTGGGTCTTCCGAAGAGCCCCACCTGGACGGGATATGGGGGCTTGAGCCTGGGATGGCCTCTCTTTCCTTCCAAGGACTCTATGAGAGCCGTTTCCTCACCGCATATGTAGGCTCCAGCGCCCCTCGCCACGTATATCTCGAGATCGAACCCCGAGCCGAGAATGTTCTTGCCGAGAAACCCCTTCTCCTTGGCCTCCTTTATCGCGTCGAGAAGTATGTAGTAGCCCGCTGTGTACTCTCCCCTTATGTATATGAAGGCCTCGTTGGCTCCTATGGCGTAGGAAGAGATTATCATCCCCTCTAAGAGAAGGTGTGGGTCCCTCTCTATCAGTATCCTGTCCTTGAAGGTCCCCGGCTCAGACTCGTCCGCGTTGCAGATGAAGTATCTGGGAGCCGGGTTCTGGACCGCGAACTTCCACTTGGTCCCCGTGGGGAAGCCCGCGCCTCCCCTTCCCCTAAGGGTGCTCTTCTCGACCCAGTCGATTATCTCCTCGGGGGACATGTTGAAGGCCTTCTCGAGAGCCTGGTAGCCCCCTTCTTTTAGATACTCCTCTATGGAGTGGACCCTGGGCTTTTTAGCCCTCTTAAGGAGCATGTTGAGAGTCGTTTCCGCGTATATCTCAGGTATAGCTGGATAGGATCTCATTTAACTTCTCCTCTCCTTCGAACTTGTAGGTATCCTCGTTAATCATGAAGATCGGAGCCTCAGAACAGGCCCCCAGACACTGAACGGGAACTATCTTGAACTTCCTGTCGGGTGTAACCTCACCTGGCTTTATCTTGAGTATTTTCTCCAGAGCTTTCAGAAGCTCGTGCTTGCCGAGGAAGTGGCATACCACGCTCACGCAGACCCTTATCCTGTACTTGGCGGGGGTTTCCCTGTCGAACATGTCATAGAAGGCGACCACCTGTTCCACGTGGTTGAGAGGCATTCCCAGAAGCTCAGACAGGGGTCTGAGACTCTCCTGAGGTATGTAGCCGTAGTGATCCTGTATTGTGTGGAGACAGAGGAGGATCGCCTGCTCCTTGCGGGGGAAGTAGTTTATGTGCTTGTTTAGCTTCTCCAGGAGTTCCTGCTCAAACATGGTTATAAATTTTAACTTCCGTTCGGGAAAATGCAAAGCTTAAGATCGTAAAAGTTCCTGCCTCTCTTAATGTCCGTCAGAAATCTAAAGAACCTGGATTCCGAACCCCTGTACACCTTCCACTCTTTCAACGCCCTGCAGTCCATAACCCCTTCTCTAACTAGGACTATAGCCTTTCCTCTGATGTCTCCGGGCTTAGCGTTCCTGATTATCACCCTGTCCGCGTAAAAGGGCAGGTTGTGATGGAATGCCCCGATCTCGTAGGTGGGCATCTTGCCCTCAGGATCGATCGACCTTACGAACTCACCTATGTCCCTGTAGGGCCTGTGTTTCTCCACCTCAGGCAGCAGGACCGAGGAGAGATACAGGAGCAGTGAGAACCCGGCCGCCGCCGGAGCAAGGTGGAAGAGTCTTTTGAGCAGGAACACGGCGGGGATCAGCAAACACAGGATAAGAGCAGGAAGGCTAAACTTGAGGAGAAAGGCGCCCAGGATGGTTGCTATCATCGCAAGGATCGACAGGAAGATGGAGGAGGGAAGGAGTATCTTCCGCCAGTCCCCAGCTGTGAGCAGGGCTGCCGTGATTATCGCCATGGCTGGAAACGCCGGCATTATGTACACGGGGATCTTCATCTTGACTATGGTGAACAGGATGAACACCGTTGAGAACCACACGAGTGGAAACAGAAGATCTTTTCTCCTCCTGTAAACCGCCCAAACGAGGGCTACGTAAAAGATAAAGGAGTACGGCAGGAAGGAGACGTTTATATCGAGAGCGTAGAAGTAAACAGGATCCCTCTGGAGGGCGTATATCCTCCTTATGTTCTCTTTTAAGAATATCTCCACAAATATCTCCCTGTTCGTGAGGAACTGATACAGGAACCACCACCCCGAGGCGAGAACAACGTAGAAAGTTCCCAGGTAATACTTCGGCTTGAGGAGCTCCCGCCAATCCGTTATCAAGAGGTATATGAAGGTGATACCCGCAGGGAGTATAAAGCCGACGGGACCTTTGGTGAGAACCCCGAGAACGGAGGCGTTCAGGGCTAGAAAGAAGAGAAGAATACTCTTCCTTTCGTAACTCAGGTACCAAAGGTAAAGGGAGAGGGTGAAGAAGAAGCTGAGCAGGACCTCGGGGGAGGTGTACCTGGCGTTCGCTATGAACTGGAAGGAAAGCGTAAGGGCCAGGAAGGATACGAGGGCGGCCATTTCGCCGATCAATCTTCTGGCGAAGAGGTAGGTTACGAGACCCGTTCCCAGACCTGCCAGAGCCTGAAAGAACCTGAGGGCGAACTCGTTTACTCCAAAGATGTAAAAGCTGAGGGCAGTGGTCCAGTACGTCATTGGTGGCTTGTTGAGCCTGATCTCCCCGTTATAGACAGGTGTGAGCAGGTCGCCGGTCTTCAGCATGTTCTTTGCCGCGTCCGCATAGAAGGCCTCGTTGGGCTGCCAAACCTGGTTCAGACCGAGGTTGAAGAAGTAGAGAAAAACTACGCTGAGAACTGCCAGGTATTTGAGCATATAAGAATTTTATTAGCGTTCCTGTTTGAAGCACCTATATTT
>JALWEK010000110.1 GCA_027014185.1 Aquificaceae bacterium | reverse complement strand
CCTAGAGAATACGTCCCTACCAGGCTTGGCGCCTCCGAGGAGGTAGAGCCTGCAGGGTTTTTCCACCGAGATGAGCTTGAAACCGAACTCTGTTCCCGTGAAGAACCTGAGCCTGCAAGAGACCTCAGGATTTTCCTCATAGACCTTAAACAGAGGATCTTTCAGCTCGTACAGGTTCACGTAGGGGAACGTCAGCTTCCCGTCTTTGAGTATGTGTATCCTCGTCGGCGGGTGGTAGGGTTTTTTCCTGTTTTGAAGGTCGTAGGGGTACGGGGCTATAAAGTCTGCGAAGATAGCAGAAAGGAAGAGCAAAACTATAAGGGTGAGGGCGAATTTTACACCGCTGTTCATATGCTATAATCATTCTAAATTCAAAAGAACAAGGAGGAGGTCCGTTATGAAGCTAACCCTGAGTGTGATAAAGGCCGACATAGGTGGTTATGTTGGACACTCCGATACACATCCCGAAGTGGTTCAGACTGTTAAAGACGTTGTGGGCTCCGAGGTCGAGAAAGGAAACCTTATAGACTGTGGCATACTCACCTGCGGTGATGACATAGCGATAGTGATGACGCACACCCATGGAGTGGACAGCGAGCTCGTTCACGGGATAGCCTGGAGGGCTTTCGAGAAGGGAACGGAGGTCGCCAAGAAGCTCAAGCTGTACGGCGCGGGGCAGGACCTGCTCACCGACGCCTTCAGCGGAAACATAAAGGGTCTCGGTCCGGGCGTGGCCGAGATGGAGTTCGAGGAGAGGCCTTCTGAGCCGGTGATAGTCTTCTTTGCCGATAAAACCTCTCCGAGCGCCTGGAACCTCCCCCTCTACGAGATGTTTGCTGACCCCATGAACACAGCCGGGCTCGTCATAGATCCGAAGATGCACGACGGTTACACCTTCGAGGTCCTCGACGTTTACACAGGTAAGGCGGTCAAGCTCAACACCCCCGCGGAGCTTTACGATCTTCTCGCTCTCATAGGATCGGTTGGCAAGTACGTGGTGAAGAACGTTTACAGGAACTACGATGGTGAGATAGCGGCCACCGCCTCCACCCAGAGGCTCTCTCTCATGGCTGGTCAGTACGTTGGTAAGGACGATCCCGTAATGATAGTGAGGGCCCAAAGCGGTTTCCCCGCGGTGGGTGAGATACTGGAGCCTTTCGCAAGACCCTGGATAGTGGAGGGATGGATGAGGGGATCCCACAACGGTCCTCTGATGCCCGTTTCCTTCGAGGACGCTAGGCCTTCCAGGTTCGACGGACCCCCGAGGGTGATAGCTGCGGGATACCAGCTCTCGGAAGGTAAGCTGATAGGCCCAACGGACCTCTTCAGGGATCCGGCCTTCGACAAAGCCAGGATGGCCGCCCAGGATATGGCGGACATACTTAGGAGACAGGGAATATTCGAACCCCACAGGCTTCCCGCCGAGGAGATGGAGTACACCACACTACCCAAGATACTGAAGAAGCTCGAGGGAAGGTTCTACGATATAGAAGAGCAGAGGCTAGAGAAAGATCAGGTTATGGAAAAAGAGGACATGGATTAGAGCCTGTCCCCTATGTGCTTTTCGAGGAAGCTGACTATGTGGCTCAGCTTCCTGTCCCTCTTCATCTCTTCCTCTATCCTCTTTATCCCGTGTATCACCGTAGAGTGATCCTTCCTGCCCATAGCCCTAGCTATCTCTATCAGGGAGGCGTCTGTAAGTCTTCTACATAGATACATCGCTATCTGCCTAGCCCGGCTCGCCTTCCTAGACCTCTTGTTCCCGAGCAGGTCCTCGGGTTTGAGTCCGAAGTGGACAGCGGTGTAGAGTATGACCTTCTCGAGATCGTTCGTTCTCTTCCCCTTCTCCTTGATGTGTGAAACTCCCTTCAGCTTTATTCCCCTTATAGTTCCCTCTATGTCCCTCACGTTGTTGGAGGTCTGCTCCATTAAGAGCTCCACTATCCTATCCTGGACCTCGAGCTTGAGTTCCTGGAGCTTCCGCTTTATTATCTCGAGCTTGGTTACCTCGTCTAGGCAGATCTCTACCACAACTCCCCCCTCGAACCTGCTTATCAACCTATCCGACACATCCCTGAGTTCCCTCGGATGCCTGTCGGAGGCAAGGACTATCTGCCTCTCGTTCAGGAACATGTGGTTAAAGATGTTGAAAAACTCCACCTGAGTCCTCTCCTTCCCAGAGAGGAACTGGACATCGTCGAGGAGGAGAAGATCAACCGATCTGTACCTGTCCCTAAACCCTTTTATCTTTCCAGACTTTATCGCCTCCACCATCTCCTCGGAGAAGTCGGTGGCCGACCTGTATATAACGCTCATACCTTTTGAAGCACAGAAGTTCCCTATCGCCTGAAGGAGATGGGTCTTCCCCAAACCGACGCTCCCGTATATAAAGAGGGGGTTGTAAACCCTTCCAGGGTTCTCAGCCACCTCCCTCGCCACCTCTGAGTCGAGCCTGTTACCCTCTCCCACCACAAAGCTATCGAAAGAGAACCTACCGCTGAGACCCTCAACCAGGTTCTCCCCTTGCCCTTCCTCCCCCTCCTCTTCCAGGAGGATCTCCACCTTACCCATGAGGCCGTTTCCCAAGCATCCGAGGAGCTTTTCCCCGTACTCCTCCTTTACCCTCCTGTCCTCGGTTATGAGGAGTATCTTCCCGTTCCTCTCCTCCACTCTAAAGTGGCTGAGAAGAGAAAGGAGCGATCTGTCCACCCTCTCCAAGTAGGTGAGAAAACCTTTTATATTTAGTTTTTCCATTGCCAGTTCTATTTTTCCATCCCAGCCGAGGGCCGGATGAGATTAAAAAATCTCGGGTATCATGCATTTAGCCTCCGGGGTGGAAGTCATTTGAAGAGCGATAAAAATTCTTCTTCCCCTAGAGGCTCAACCTCTTCGATCTTCAGGTTCTCCTCAAGATGTTCGGGCCTGCTCATACCAACCAGTGCCGTTCCAACCCCCGGAGTGCTCCTGACGAACTGGAGGGCAACCAGGACATCGCTCTCGAGCCCGAACCGTTCCTTGAGCTGCTGGGGGACCCGCCCTATGACGTTCCCCTGGTAAAGGGAAGCGCTCGTGTAAACGTATATACCGAGCCTGCTGCACGCCTCCAGAGTGGACACCTCTATGCCGTCGATCCTCTGGTTCTTCAGGGAGAAGGCCTCATGCATCCCGAGGTTGTAAGGGAGCTGGACGACCCTGAAGTGATGCCCCTCACCACCCACCTCCTTAGCGATCTCCAGTATCTCTGCAAGGTCGAGATGCTGGCGTGCACCCCGTGGTATCCTGAAGCCGTGCCAGGTTGCGAGGCCGTAGAACCTGAGCTTTCCTTCCTTCACCTTAGCTTCAAGCACTCCGAAGCACTCCCTCAGCTTATCGTAGAACTTTTCCTTCTCCGTGAAGAGGAGCTGCTCCTCGGGATTGTGGATAAAGTAAACGTCCACGTAATCGGTCTTCATGTTGTCCAAACTATTCTAAAAGAACCACT
>JALWEK010000109.1 GCA_027014185.1 Aquificaceae bacterium | reverse complement strand
AAACTCACCGGTGTCGAGTACGTTCCTGACCGTGTCCTTTGGTGTCCCGTCGTCCCTGTCGCTCACCGAGATCATCAGAACGGGAGGCTCGTCGTTCACAGCGTTGAAGAAGCTGAAGGGAGCTATGTTGAATATACCCTCTTTACTGACCGTGGAGACCCAGCCTATGGGCCTCGGAACCACGAGCCCCAGGACGAGCTTGAAGAGCGTATCCCCGTCCGTTTTATCTACGAAGAACTCCATCTTACAGGCTCATTATGTAAAAGAGCGGACTGTAGGAGTTGAGTATCTTGAGCTCCTCTATCTCTCCTCCCAAAACTTTCTGGAGGAGGCTCTTCTCTTCGGGAACGAAGAAGGCCCTCGCCTTCGGAACTCCCGCGAGCTCTTTTGCCTTCTCCACCGCATCCTCAAGACCGCCGAGCTCATCAACCAGGCCCAGCTCCTTCGCCCTCTCTCCAGTTAGGACCCTTCCGTCCGCTACCTCCCTCAGCTTCTCCTCGCTTATCTTCTTCCCCCTGTATTTGAGTATCGCCTCCAGGAACTGTTCGTAGGCCTCGGTTATCGTCTCCTTCAGGTACTTCTTCTCCTCCGGTGTCAGTTCCCTGAAGGGGTTGAGGGTGTCCTTGAACTTTCCCGTCTTTATAGCTGTCGCCTTCACCCCTATCTTCTCCATTAGCTCCTTGTAGGCTACGTGCTGGATTATCACACCTATGCTCCCGGTGATGGTTCCGGCGTTTGCGAAGATGTAATCCGCCGGAGCCGAGACGTAGTAGCCACCCGAGGCAGCAACGTTTCCCATAGAGACCACAACCGGCTTGCCCTCGGCCCTGAACCTCTCGATAGCCCTGTATATCTCCTGGGATGCCCCCACAGATCCCCCAGGCGAGTCCACCCTTATCACGAGAGCCTTAACGCTCCTGTCCCTTCTGAGCCGTTCTATCTTCTTCACGGTCGGGATAGGGTTCACTATAACACCCTTTATGCTGATTATCGCTACCCTGTCCCCTATGGGAACACGTGAGATCACCGCCCCGAACATAACAAGAGCAATTATAAGTAAAAGGATGAGGAGAAACACCCACTTTCTCATCACGAAGATAAAGATATTATATTTTGCTTATGTTCGGGATAGTCAGGAAGAAGGGCCTTGAAAGGCTCATAGATGTTCTCGGAAAGGAAAAGGTGAACACCTCCATAGTGGAGAGGAAGCTCTACTCTTACGACGCCACTCCAATTCCGATAGAGAGGGCTGTCCCATCGGCTGTCGTATTTCCAGAGAGTAGGGAAGACGTTGTGAGGCTCGTGGAGGTCTGCTACGAGGAAGAGATACCCGTATTCCCGAGGGGTGCTGGCTCTGGACTGACGGGCGGTGCGGTTCCCACCTCGGAGAAGGGTGTGGTGGTCTCCTTCGAGAGGATGAACAGGTTTGAGGTGGATGTGGACAACGCAACCGCCAAGGTCCAGCCTGGAGTCGTTACCTACGAGTTCCAGGAGCACGTTGAGAAGCTGGGGCTCTTCTACCCTCCGGATCCTTCATCCTTCAAGTACTCCACGATCGGTGGGAACATAGCCGAGAACGCTGGGGGACCGAGGTGCCTAAAGTATGGAGTGACGAGGGAGTACGTCCTCGGCGTAGAAGCCGTTATAAAGGAGGGTAAGGTGATAAGGACGGGGAACCCCATACTCAAGGACGTCGCCGGCTACGACATAACAAAGCTCTTCGTGGGTTCTGAGGGAACTCTGGGACTCCTCACAGAAGCGACCCTCAAGCTTATACCCAAGCCCCAGGCGAGGGCGACAGCTTTGGCGCTCTTTAACGACCTTGAAACGGTCGGGAGGGCAGTAACGAGGATAATGACATCGGGTATATTCCCCTCCGCTTTGGAGTTCATGGATAGGGACGCCATAAGGGCGGTTGAGGACTACAAGCCTGCGGGACTTCCCAGAGATGTTGAAGCCCTCCTTCTCATAGAGGTGGATGGTTCCAGGACGGCCGTTAAAGAGCAGATAGAGGAGGTTAAAACACTCCTATCTGAGATGGGTGTGGAGGTTAGGGTTGCCCAGGACGAGGAGTCTGCCCAGAGGCTCTGGACGGCGAGGAAGAACCTGGGACCGGCCCTCGGGAACCTCCGGACCGGAAAGATAAACGAGGACATAGTCTTTCCCAGAACCTACCTTGCGGAGGCCCTCCCGAAGCTCCGGGAGATAGCGAGTAAGTATGAACTTCTGATGGTGGTCTTTGGCCACATCGGAGACGGAAATCTTCACGTGAACTTCCTCTACGACAAGTCAAACCACGAGGAAGAGGAGAGGGCAGAGAGGGCTGTGGACGAGGTCTTTGAGCTCGCCCTTAACTACCACGGTTCTATAACGGGAGAGCACGGGGTCGGCCTCACGAAGAAGAAGTTTCTGAGGTGGCAGTTCGGGGATACGGGCTACGAGCTCCTGAAGGGGATAAAGCTCCTGTTCGATCCCAAGAACCTATTCAATCCCGGAAAGGTGGTGGAGGTTTAGGTTTTTAAGAAGTCTCTTAAGGCTATCTGAACTCAGAACCCCGCTTCTCAAGACCTTTATCCTACCTTCTTCAAGACTCACGACCGTTGAGGGTCTGCCCTCTATGCTCCCCCCATCCACGTATAGAGAAACCGTGCCGCCGAAGTACTCAACCGCTTCCCTTACGTTCCTGGCCGGGGGTTTGCCTTCCAAGTTTACGCTCGGGGCAACTACCGGCCTTCCCAGTTCCTTCAAGAGTCTGAAAATAAATCCTCTCCTTGGAACTCTCACGGCTACGGTATCCCTACCGAGCCAGTGATACAGATCGCTCCTTTTCCTCAGAACTAAAGTCAGTCCGGGGATAGATAGAAGTTTAAGATGTTCCCCCATCACAACGAGCCCCAGCTTTTTAACCCAGAAAACGTCAGGAACCAGGACGAGGAAAGGTCTCCTTGAGGGCCTCCTGAGCTTCTGGAGTCTTGAAACAGCCTCGTAGTTGAGGGCGTCCGCCAGTAAGCCGTAAATCGTGTCCGTGGGAACAACGACAAAACCGCCTTTTAAGAGGGCTTCAGAAGATAGCTTTACGCTGGAGGGGTCGTTCTCACTTACTACCCTTGAGCTTTTCCTTCGCATACTCCATGAGGCCGCCTGCCTTCAGTATAGCCTGGAGCTCTTCGGGGAACTTGGTGGCCGTGTACTCCTTTCCCGTTGCCAGGTTCTTGATTATCCCCTTCTCGAGGTCCACCTCGACCTCGTCCCCCTGGTTTATCTCATCGACCGCCTCCGGAGCCTCAACTATCGGAAGTCCTATATTTATGGCGTTCCTGAAGAATATCCTTGCGAAGGATTTGGCTATTACAACGGGAACTCCGGAGTACTTTATCGCTATCGGTGCGTGCTCTCTGGAAGAGCCGGAGCCGAAGTTCCTTCCAGCGACTATTATGTCTCCTTCCTGGTGCTTCTGTGCGAAATCCGGGTGTTCCGAGTCCTCCATAACGT
>JALWEK010000108.1 GCA_027014185.1 Aquificaceae bacterium | reverse complement strand
ACTCAAGCCCGTCAGGGTGGATGGAAGGGAAGTTCCTCTCAGCGTTAACATAGGGGCTTCCGTCTATCCCCAGGATGCAAAAACGGTCAAGAGCCTTATGGAAAAGGCCTATATGGCCCTCTCCTTTTCGAAGAGGGAGGGTGAGGACACCTACAGGTTCTTCAGCTCTGAGATAAACCAGATGGTGGAAGAGAACCTGAAGGCGAGGAGCGAGATAAGGTCTGCCGTGGAGGAGGGCAGATTCACCTTCTTCCTCCAGCCCTACTACAGAACCTACCCTAAGGAGATCGCGGGTTTCGAGGTCCTTCTGAGGATGAAGGATAGAGAAGGGAATATTCTGAGCCCTAAGGACTTCATACTCATTCTCGAAAGGACCGGTCTGATCAGAGAGGTGGAGAACAAGGTCCTTCTGGAGCTGAGAGACCTTGTACTCTCAAAGAGGGATGCGGTCTTCTCCTTCAACGTGTCTCCGGCCAGCTTCAGGGATGAGGGGTTCGTGGAGCTTGTGAAGGAGGTTGCTAGGGACGTAGGTTCCGGCCTCGTTCTCGAGATCACCGAGAGGCTACTGGTTGAGGATATGGAATATACGAGGGAGTTTCTGGAGGAGGTTCGCTCCGCTGGGGTTAAGGTGGCCGTCGATGACTTCGGGACGGGATACTCGTCCCTAGCGTATCTCGAGAGCCTCCCGGTGGACGTGCTCAAGATAGATATGCAGTTCGTGAGGAGGATGCTCGAGAGCAAAAGGACCCTCGCCGTGGTGGAGGCCGTGATACACCTCTCAAAGAAGCTCGGGCTGGAGACCGTAGCGGAGGGTGTGGAGAGAGAGAAGCAGTTCCTTATACTACGGGAGCTCGGCTGCACTTACGCCCAGGGCTTCTACCTTGCCAGGCCGATGCCCAAGGAAGAGGCTCTGAAGCTCCTTTGATATAATCCTAAGCATGAGCTTCCTGGTGTTCGTGAGCATGACCCCTCTTGGTAAGGGTGAGAGTGTGAGCAAGTACGTAGCTAAGGTTGTGGACATCGTGGACAGATCTGGCCTTCCCTACGTCCTCACGCCGATGGGCACCATAGTGGAAGGGGAGGACTGGGACGAGGTAATGGAGGTTCTGAAGAGGGGTTTCGAAGAGCTGAAGAAGGAGTGCCCCCGTATATCTATAACTATGAAGATAGACTACAGGGAAGGCAAGTCTGGAAGGCTCAGGAGCAAGGTTGAGTCCGTCCAGGAGAAGCTCGGAAGGGAGATAAAGACCCTCAAAGGCTGACCTTCAGGCCGAAGAGAAGGAGCTGGTGGAGTATTATCCCCAGGGCTATAAGGTAGTAAACCTGGGTGTGCGTCCTGCACAGCTTCAGAACGCCGAAGAAGGAAAAAAGGAAGAAGGGGATTATGGAGAAGGTATTTGCCAGGTTCAGCACCCTCTCCTTCTTGATCTTCCTCTCCCTTATCTCCGCAGAGAAGAACTCTTCCGTATCGAGCCAGTACCTTTCGAACTCCATGAGGAAGTACTTTCCCCTCTCCTTAGTCAGGAGAGATCCCTTCTCGAACAGAAACCTGCCGTTCCCCTCGTACCTCGCCTTTTCGGCTATAACCTGAACGTTCCTGTACTTCAGGAATACGTTCCTCAGCTCATCCTTCTCCTTGTCGTAAACGTAGATTACCAGGCCTCCCGTATCTAAAAAAGTCCTCTGGGGTATGTTCTCCAGTATCCTGTCCTTGTACTGGATCAGGAGGCCCCTCCGGGCGAAGGATACCTGCTCCTCGAACAGGAAGAAGGAGAGTATCAAGCAGAGGCCGAAAAAGACGAGAACGGGCGCCAGAAAGAGGAGAAAGACCTTCCTGGGTGATATGTGAAAGGAGTATAGGACGCTGAGGAGTTTCTTCTCCTTCAGCTCGCTGAGGGTGAGGGCTGTGGAAACCAGGATGCCGTCTGGGAGGAAGAAGAAGCCGTAATAGGTGAACCAGGTTAGGAAGAAGGGTACAGAGCTCTTCAGGGGGAGGCCGAAGATTATAAAACCTATCCGGAATATCTGGACCATGAGGAGTACGAAGGCCAGTACCAGCGCGGTCAGGTACGCTCCCTTAGTTATCTTCCAGAGTAGAAGACTCCTGAACATTCCTTCTCAAGTATAATACTTCCCGTGAAAGTCCTAGTAGTAGGGAACGGAGGAAGGGAACACGCCATAGCTTGGAAGCTCAGCCAGAGTCCTCTGGTCTCCGAGCTTTACGTGGCAAAGGGAAACGCGGGCCTGTGGGAGATAGCGAGGAAGGTGGACATATCCCCCACTGACGTGGAAGCCTTGGCCGAATTCGCTTCCAAAGAGGGTATCGACTTCACCGTTGTGGGCCCGGAGGCCCCCCTCGTGGCCGGCATAGTTGATGAGTTCGAGAAGAGGGGCCTGAAGATATTCGGACCCTCAAAGGAGGCCTCCCAGCTTGAGGGAAGCAAGGCCTTCGCTAAAAAGTTTATGGAGAAGTACGAAGTACCTACGGCCCATTACAGCGTCTTCGATGACTTCGACAGGGCGGTGAGGTACGTAAAGGACGTCGGCGCTCCGGTGGTGGTAAAGGCGGATGGGCTCGCCGCGGGGAAGGGAGCGGTAGTTTGCTTCTCGGAGGATCAGGCCCTGAGAACGCTCGAGAGTTTCATGAGGAAGGGGGCCCTCGGTGGTGCGGGAAGGAGGGTGGTAATAGAGGAGTTCCTCGAAGGGGAGGAGGCCTCTTACATAGTGATGGTAAATGGGGACAGGTACGTACCCCTCCCCACATCCCAAGATCACAAAAGGCTTCTGGACGGGGACAGAGGCCCGAACACGGGAGGAATGGGAGCGTACTCTCCAACCCCTGTCATAGATGGGGAGATGGAGAGGAGGATCAGGGAGGAGGTGATAGAGAGGACGCTCGACGGTCTGAAAAGGGAAGGTATCTTCTTCAGGGGCTTTCTCTACGCGGGGTTGATGATAACCTCCGAAGGTCCTAAGGTCCTCGAGTTCAACGTGAGGCTCGGTGATCCGGAGGCCCAGCCCATTTTGATGAGGGTAAGAGGTGACTTCCTGAAGGTGCTCCTGGACTTCTACGAAGGAAGAGACGTCGGTATAGAGGAGGACCCCAGATGGGCCCTCGACGTCGTCATAGCCTCCCGGGGCTATCCCGAGAAGCCCGAGAAGGGGAAGGTTATAGAAGGTCTGGATGAGGTGAAGTCCCTGCGGGACGTAGTTATCTTCCACGCGGGGACGACCGTAAAGGACGGGAAGGTTGTCACAAACGGAGGCAGGGTGCTGAACGTCTGTGCGTACGGGGATACCCTGAAAGAGGCGAAGGAGAGAGCTTACGAAGCTGTCTCTAAGATACACTTCGATGGTATGCACTACAGGAAGGATATAGGGGACAAGGCCTTCAGGTATCTTGACCGAGGATCCTCCTCTCGTAGATCTTGAATAGGGCAAATAGGGTCGTGAATATTATCGGCCCCAGGAAGAGTCCTATGAAGCCGAACTTGAGCAACCCGCCTATAGTTGCAAAGAAGAGGACCACGTAAGGTATCTGAACCCCCTGTTTTATTATCAGGGGCCTTATGAAGTTGTCCATGGTAGATATTAGGAGCATACCCCAGAGGCCCAGGAAGAGGGCCTGCCATGTCCCTATATTGAAGAAGCTGTAAACCGCCAGGGGAAACCACACGGCCGATGCTCCGAAGGGAGGTATGAATGCGGCGAAGAAGGTTAGAACACTCCACAGGAGCGCGAACTTTATACCCACGATGGAGTAGGCTACGAACCCAAGGATCGCCTGTAGCAGTGCGGTTCCAACCGAACCGTAAACGACGGCCAGAACGGTCCTGTAAACGGTACCCATAACGTCCTCTAGATCCTCCCTGTTCATGGGTATGAGCCTTTCGATCCTCTGTAGTATCCCGGGCCCGTCCCTGAGTATGAAGAAGAAGGTAAGAAGGAATACGAAAACGTAGAACACGTTCCTTCCGGCTAGGAAGGCTATCTGACCCAGCTTGTCCCCGAGGAACTTTAAAGTCTTGTTCAGGGACTCTGCCATAAGCTTTCTAAACTCCTCACGTTCCACAAATCCTAGAACCGGCGAGAGCCTGTCGGTGTACTCCTTAACCAGGGGGTAATTTTGAACGGACTCCAGGAGCTCCCTGTAGCTGTGGTTCTGAAAGTACGAAACCAGACCACGCGTTGCCTCCATGAGTTGCTGGAGCACTAGAACACTTATCACGCTGAATGGAACGATTATGAACAGGAAGACGAGGAAGGTCATCACGAAGGCAGAGAGCGTCCTGCTCCTGAATATCCTCTCCACGTACCTGTGCAGGGGATAGAGAACCGTGCCGACGACGGCGGCCCAGAGTATCGGGACGGCAAAGGGGAGGAGCATGAACAGTGCGGCGAATATGAAGAATAGAACGAGTGCGAGAAAGAAGTAAAAGTATATCCTCTCCCTTTCCATCCCTAAGAGTATATTAAAGGTAACGCAGGGGTAACGACGAGCTAATATATTGAAGGACATGGTAAAGCTCCTTGCGACTCTCCTTCTTGCTTTCGTTCTATCGTACGCTGGTAGTGACGAGATACTCCGTCTGATAGAGGAGGTGAAGAAGGCTCCTCCGGAGGAGAGGTACAAGGTTATGAACAGGCTCAAGCTGAAGCTCCGTGAACTGAACCAGAGGGAAAGGGAAGAGGCTATAAGACGGGTCTATATGGAGCTCAAGGGTGAAAGACACGAGGAGAAGTTCGAGCACATCGAAGAGAGGTTCGAGGAAAGGGGTTCTGAGAAGGCTGAGGAGATGGTAGAGAAGCAGGAGGAGAGGTTCGAGGAGATGCACGGGGAGAAGTCTGAAGATATGGAGGAAAGAGAAGAGTACATGCACGACGACGACTGAGGGTTGTTTGAGAGATGAGGAAAGGGTTTCTTTGGGGGGTTTTGCTTGCACAGGTAAGCTTTGCCTTTCAGGATAGCGATCTGGACGGGGTAGAGGACAGCGTGGACAGGTGTCCCAACACACCCATACTCGTCCTTGTGGATAAGTACGGTTGTCCCGTGAAGGAGGGGTTCAGGGGCAGGCTCTACCTCAGGGTCGGGGGTGGTGTGATCGAGGACGAGGGAAGGAGCTCCACCTTCTCTTTACTCTCCCTCGCCTACTCCTACAGGGAGCTGTACCTTTCCTTCACCACCAGGTACTACCTGAACGATCCCGGCATGGGGGACAGCTCCCTATTTCTGGGATACTCCGATTTCTTAACCGAAAGGCTTTACGTTCTCCCAGGCCTCAGGGTTAAGATCCCTACCGGAGATTCCAAGTACAGTGATGGAAACGTTGACCTTACCCCCTCGGTAGCCACCGACTACCTGCTCGACGGCTACGACATCTTCACATTCCTAGGTTATACCTTCAGGGGGGATCCGGCCCTGAAAGATACCCTTTCCCTCTCCGTAGGGGGAGGGTACGACGTTACCAGTAAGTTTTATCTGAGTCTTTCCTACGATCTCTCTGAGTCTGCTGTAAGGAGCGACTGGAACCATTACCTTTCCCTGTTTACCCTGTATGACATCAGCGATAGGTTTTATGCAACCCTGAGGTACAGCCGGGGGCTGAACCAGGAAGCTACGGACAACTCCCTTACCTTCAGGATAGGCATCAGGTTTTAGGCATGGGTGCTAAGGTTCTCCTTGTGGAGGATGACAGGCTCCTCGCACAAAGTCTTAAGAACTATCTGGAAACCGAAGGGTTTGAGGTGACGCTTGCCTACAGCTTCTCCCAGGCTGTGGACGAGCTCGAACGCAGGAGGTTCGACGTCTATGTTCTAGACGTTAATCTGGGTGATGGTGACGGGATAGAGCTCCTCGAGTACCTCAGGGATTTCAAGGACGACACGCCCACACTGATCATAAGCGCCCTTACGGATGTTTCCACAATAGCTAGGGGCCTGGGTGCCGGTGCAGAGGACTACATAAAGAAGCCCTTCGACCCTGAAGAGCTTGTAGTGAGGATAAGGGCCAGGCTAAAGAGGAGAGAGGAGGAGATCAGGTACGGAGACCTTGTTTACAGGGACGGGAGGTTTTTCAAAGGCGATCGGGAGCTCGACCTTGGAGAGGTGCAGAGGAACGTGCTCCTCAAGCTCCTGAGAAACAGAGGGAGAGTTGTAACCAAAGAGGAGCTCTACGACTACATGCTAAATCCTTCTCCCCTTGCCCTCAGGGTTATGATAAACAAGCTGAAGAAGAAGACGGGGATAAACATAAAGTCGGTCAGAGGTGTGGGGTACACCGTTGATTAAGAGCCTGATTCCCAAAACCTCCTACGAGAGGGAGGCACTCATAAAGAGCTTTCTCCTCTTCTTCCTCACCATAGAGCTCTTCCTTGGGGCTATATCCTTCCTCATTTACAGGATAGAAATGACCGACTTGAAGGAGAGGATCTTTTTGGAGATGAAGAATTACAGCTACACCTTTAAGGGGGAGAAGTTCGGGATAGATATAGTTCCAGCAAAGGCTTACGGCAACAGGTTTTACGAGCTAATGGAAACTGCCGGAGGACTCAGTATAATGATACCCGTCCCCGGTTCTAAGGAGGACGCGCTCCTCATATACTATCCCTGGCACAGGTTTGAAACCGACAGAAACACGATAGCCTTTAAAACATTTCTCATGTTCATCTTCTCCTCCCTCTTCTCACTTCTCATCTCCCTCGCCTTTGCTCTGTACTCGATAAACCCGTTAAGGAAGGCCCTCCAGATGATAGAGGAGGTCACAAGAGACATACTTCACGACCTGAACACCCCGCTGATGACCCTGAAGGTGAACCTGAAACTCCTGAGGAAGAAGTACGCGGATGAGGAACTGGAGAGGGCGGAGCTCGCCCTGAGACAGCTTGAGAACCTGAAGGATAACCTGACTCCCCTTACGGAAAGGAGAAGGCTCAAGCTCGAAGAGATCGATATGAGCAAGTTGATCGAAGCGGAGCTCTTCTCCCTTTCAAAGCTCTATACCGATGTGAAGGTAGAGTCGGATCTTAGCAGAGTAATTGTCAAAGGAGACAGGGAAGCCGTAGAGAGGATAGTCGGAAATGTAATTACGAACGCCTTTAAGCACAACGCGGGAAAATGGGTCAGGGTGAAATTGAAAAAGAATGCCCTTGTGGTTGAAAACCCTTCTAAGGAGATAAAGAACCCGGGTATGCTCTTTGAGAGGTACTACAGGGAGTCTTCGAGGGGAATGGGAGTCGGGCTTTCAATAGTAAAGAGGCTCTGTGATGAGCTGGGGTGGAGAGTTAGGGCTAACTTCTCAAATGGCATTTTCAGGATAGAGATAACCTTCGGGTAACCATACCCCCTAAGTTGTAGATCCAACAAATTTGACGGAGGTAAACCCATGACCAGAAGAGAGTTCCTGAAGTTTGCAGGCATAGGGGCTGGAATAGTCTATACCGGCACTTGGCTCTCGGCCTGCGGTGGGGGTAGCCTTTCGGGTCTATCCACTGCGGTTAAGAATAGATTGCTCGTCCCCTCCGATCAGGGAGGGCTGTTAGGTTACTACAGGCCCACGGGTAGGTTCACCCTCACTGCACAGAGGGCAGTTTTCGAGATACTCCCCGGTAAGCAGACCTCTGTGCTCACCTACACCCTCGAGGATGCTGGAAAGACTTACTACAACCCCATCCTGGTCCTCAGAAAGGGAGATGTTTTCAGTGTGGACTTTGACAACAGAACTGGAGAGAAGAGCATAATCCACTGGCACGGCTTCAGGGCACCCTGGAGAGCTGACGGGCATCCCTCCTACGCGGTTGCCGATGGAGGAGTTTACAACTATCCCGACGTAAAGATAATCGACCGCTCGGGAACCTACTTCTACCATCCCCATCCCCACGGAAGGACCGGATACCAGGTTTACATGGGCCTTGCCAGCATGATAATAATCGAGGATACCGACGAGGATAATCTTAAGAACGCGCTCGACCTTAGCTACGGAACCACAGATGTACCTCTGATAATCCAGGACAGGACCTTCGATGAGAACGGGAGCCTTATCTATAACCCCATGGGCATGAACGGGCAGATGGGTTTCTGGGGAGAGACTGTTTTGGTAAACATGACCCCCAACCCTTACATGGACGTGGAGAGGAGGATATACCGCTTCAGGGTGCTCAACGGCTCCAACGCAAGACCGTACAGACTCGTTCTGCTGAGAGGTAGCGACAGGATCCCCTTCCACGTTATAGGCGTGGAGGGAGGCCTTCTTGAGAGTCCCGTTCAGACCAAGGAAATTCTCGTTGCTCCCGGAGAGAGGATAGACATACTCGTGGACTTCAGACTCGTGAACGAGGGGGACATCTTGAGACTTTACAGCCTCCAGCACAACCTCGTTGGTATGGGCGGAGGCATGAGTTCTGTAAACAGAGAGTTCGAGGTCCTCGAGTTCAGGGTTGTTAAAGGCTCAAGCTACGACAGGAGTATTCCAGCTCGGCTCTCGACCGTGAACGCTATAGACACCACCGGTGTCCCGACCGAGAACGTGTCCCTCGGTATGTCGGGAGGAGTTTTCACCATAAACGGACAGACCTGGAACGAAACCGATCCCCTCTTTACAGGCTACGGCTTCAATTACGCCAACGGAGACAGGGTTATCTTTAAGATAACCAACAACACGGGAACGTACCATCCCATGCACTTCCACGGCTTCCAGTTTCAGGTTTTCGGTCGCTCTTCAGGGAATCTTAGACCTACCGATCTGGGCTGGAAGGACACGGTTATAGTAGGACCACACGAGACGGTAGAGGTAGTTATGGACATGAGCCTCGGCTTCACTCCTGCTGAAACACAGTATTACCTCTTTCACTGCCATATCCTCGAACACCACGACGCGGGGATGATGGTGAACTTCACGGTAACGTAGAGGTAACCTTCGGGAACTAATATCTATGCGAAAGAAAAATCGAAAGGAGGTGACAAAGATGAAGAAGTTAGTGCTCTTGGGAGCGATATTTGGTTCTGGACTGCTCGCCTACAACTGCGGTGGTGGAGGAGGAGGTGGTAGTGGATCTCCCGTATCCCTTTACTTCACGGACGATGCGAGTATGTACCCTGTAGTGGAGGTAACTGTGTACGAAGTCAGCCTGTGTAGCGATCCCTCCTGTCAAAATAAAGTTCAGCTCTTCCAAGATGCCAACGGTATAGTCATCGACCTCACCAACTTGAACGGCGTTCTGCAGTACATAGACACAACTACCGTCCCGGAAGGAAGCTACCCCAGACTGGAGGTAGTCCTCTCCCAACAGGCAACAATATGCGACAACAGCGGACAATGCCACGATGCAATATTTACGGAAATGGATGAGAAACCGACAAAGCCGAACGTTGTAAACTGCCCACCTGGCTACACAGACTCAAACGGAAACCAGCTTTGTTACATAAGATACAACGGGGTAACAAACCCCACAGCTATGGGTAAACTCATACTCGACTTCAACCTTAAGGACTTTGAGGTGGACACATCAACTACCCCATGGCAAATAAAAGAGGTAAAGGTATCTCCTCTCACCCCAAGCGAGGTAAGCTCCTCCGAGTACGAAATTTACGCGATGGTGGAGAGTGTGGATTCGAACGCAAGCACGCTCACGGTCAGCTGGAGGAACAGCACTTACACGGTGAACGTTACCGACTCAACACGCTGTGAGGTTATGGACACTAACTACTGGGGTCAGGACTGCCTCAACCAGATACAGTCCGGTATGTGCGTTGAGATAAAGTCTCAGGAAGACCCTTCAACAACGGACACCCTCACAGCCGTGGAGATAGAAGCTAAGAACCCCGAGAAGTGTGGCGGTATGGCTTCGGGAGAAGATCACGAAGGTATGCACATAGAGATAAAGGGGACAGTATCCAGCATAGACACGAATAACGGGGCCTTTAGCATAAACGGGACAACGATCACCGTTGCGGACAACACGTACTGCGAGTATGACAGAGTTTACTACAGTGGCTTGGACTGCCTGAACAACCTCCAGAAAGGCTGGATCGTGGAGGTTAAGGTAAATCAGAACGGAGAGGCCATAAAGATAGAGAAGGAATCTTAAAATCTACCCCCTCCCTTTCCTCTTCTCTCCTTTTTCTTTTTTTTTTTAGATTTGTACAAGGAGGCAAGGAGGGGTATATATATAACCGTTACAAATGAACTGAGCTACTTCTTGGCAGGTTCACCGAGAGACTTGTATATAAGCTGACGGATCTCCCTTATATCTTCCTCCATCTTGTCAAGCCGTCTGTTCACATCATCGAACCTACGGTTTACATCATCGAACCTTTTTTCAAGGGAGTCTATACGTTTGTTTATAAGGAACATGAATATTCCCATGAAGCCCGCAATTCCAAATATGATAGTTATTACCTGCCCCCGCTCCATAACCTTGAATATAACACGAGAGTATATAATTTCTACATGCTCAAGATAAGGAAGAGAGCCTTAGACAAGATCCTCGCACAGGCTGAGAAAGACTACCCCTACGAGACCTGCGGTCTTCTTCTGGGAAAGGTTCAGGGGGATGTGAGAATAGCCTTCGGGGCCTACGAAACGCCAAACGCAAATCCAGATCGCAAGAACGACCGCTACGAGATAGATCCAAAGGACTACATGAAGGCGGAAGACAAGGCTAGGGAGTTCGGCCTCGAGATAGTGGGCGTGTATCACTCCCACCCTGACCATCCGGATAGACCTTCCCAGTTCGACGAGGAGAGAGCCTTCGAGGGTTTTTCCTACATAATAGTCTCAGTTCAGAAGGGCAAGGCCGTTTCCTTCAGGAGCTGGGAACTGGTGGAAGGCAAGTTCAGGGAAGAGCCCGTGGAGGTCTTCGGAGTTTAAATGGGGACAAAGGAAACCGCTAAGGCTTTAGAGGAGATAGGCTTTAGAGAGATATACAGCATGGAGAAACTGGAGCGGCAAGAAGGATCCCGGTCAGAGAACAGGAAGAGGCTGTTGGAAGAGCACTTTAGTTCTTTCAGGGACTGTACAAAGTGCGACCTTCACAGGAGCAGAACACAGGTGG
>JALWEK010000107.1:2087-11163 GCA_027014185.1 Aquificaceae bacterium | reverse complement strand
GTACGAGAGGACCGGGACGGGGCAGGCTCTGGTGTACCGGTTGTTCCGCCAGGAGCAGCGCCGGGTAGCCATCCTGCTACGGGATAAGCGCTGAAAGCATCTAAGCGCGAAGCCCACCCCAAGATAAGGGCTCCCTGAAGGGCCCCGGAAGACTACCGGGTTGATAGGCCGCAGGTGGAAGCTCCGTGAGGGGTGAAGCCGAGCGGTACTAATCGCCCGTTCGACTTGCATACCTACCTGAGGAGAGGAAGGCCTATTGAGTTGCCGATTCCCCCGGTGCCCATAGCGGAGGGGAAACACCCGGTCCCATTCCGAACCCGGCAGTTAAGCCCTCCAGCGCCGATGATACTGTGCCGGACCGCGGCACGGGAAAGTAGGTCGGTGCCGGGGGTTTTAAAAATTAATCTTTAAGAAAGCTTGGGTATCTGAAGTTGTAAATTCTGTTCGTGTGTTCTTTTATTTTAACGTCAATTACTAATTTAACTTTGTTACCTCTTGATGGAAACCAAATCCTTCGTTTTTCTATCGAAACTTTAGATATCAATCTATCATCCATAAGTAAGCAGTAAAAAGGATTTGGCTCTGGGTTTATATTTGTTGGTAGTTCATTCTCGTTTTGAGGCACTCTAAGTGCATCCAAAAGGGTTTTAACTTTGTTATCAATATCCCCTCTAGAAAAAACTGGCATCCATTCTTGACCAGGGACCAGCATAGTAATATTAATTTCAGCGTAAAAGCTTTCAATAACTAGAGGTATGAACACTATACCCTTTATAATTTTATAGGTTTCTGGTTCCTGCTTATTATTGGATTCTATTCTTGTGATTTCGTTGTATATAGCTTCTCTAAGTTCTTTCATATGCTCATCTTCCCAAAGTACTTTTAACTGGTTATGAAAGTATTTTCTCAGTTCATGTTTGTGTCGCTTGAAGGGCTCTTTATTTTTATTCCTACTTCCCGCGCTTTTAAGCTCGCCTTCATAAAACAAAGTCAGAGACATAACAATAAAGCTCTATGCAGGTGCTATAATGTCAGCCTTCATATAGTCCCTTAGCACTTCAGGAACCTCAACGCTCCCGTCTTCTCTCTGGTAGTTCTCAAGGATAGCCGCGAGGGTTCTTCCAACTGCGAGTCCAGAACCGTTCAGCGTGTGGACGAACCTGTTCTTTCCATTTGAATCTTTAAATCTTGTGTTCATCCTCCTAGCCTGAAAATCCTCACAGTTCGAGCAGGAGGATATCTCCCTGTATCTGCTCTGAGAGGGGAACCATACTTCTATGTCGTAAGTTTTGGCTGCTGAAAACCCGAGGTCCCCAGTGCACAGCTCCACTACCCTATAGGGAAGGCCTAAAAGTTTAAGAACCTCCTCAGCGTCAGAGGTCAGCTTTTCAAGCTCTTCGTAGCTCGTATCTGGATGGACTATCTTTACAAGCTCGACCTTGTTGAACTGATGTTGGCGTATTATTCCTCTTATGTCCTTGCCGTGGGAGCCCGCCTCTCTCCTGTAGCAGGGTGTGTAAGCGGTCATATATATAGGTAGGTTCTCTTCCTTCAGTATCTCTCCTCTGAAGAGGTTAGTCAGAGGGACCTCTGCTGTGGGTATCAGGTAAAGATCGTCCCTCTCGCACTTGTAGAGGTCCTCCTCGAACTTAGGGAGTTGCCCTGTCCCTTCCAGTATTTCAGGGCGAACCAAATGGGGAGGAAGGATCTCTTCGTACCCTTTTGATGTGTGAAGGTCCAGCATAAAGTTTATCAAAGCTCTCTCGAGCTTGGCCCCCCAGCTCCTGACGACGGTAAAACGGCTTCCTGAAAGGCGTGCGCCCCTTTCAAAATCCAGCACACCGAGCTTTTCTCCTATCTCCCAGTGGGGCTTAGGATCGAAGGGAAAGTCCCTCGGTTCTCCCCATCTTCTTACCTCTACGTTGTCCTCTTCATCTTCGCCTATTGGGACGCTCTCGTGGGGAAGATTAGGTACCCTCAGCATCAGATCCCTCAATTTTCCCTGAACTTCCCTGAGCTCCTCTTCCAAGCTGTCTATCCTCTCCTTTATCTCCCTTACCTCTTTCTCTATGATCGAGGTGTCCTTTCCCTCCCTTTTGAGGAGGCCTATTTCTTTGCTCTTTTTGTTCCTCTCGGCTCGGAGGCTTTCGAGCTCGGTCAGTATCTTTCTCCTTCTCTTGTCGAGCTCCAAGACCTCATCTATCAAATCTGGCAGGGTCTTGTCCCTAGTTGAGAGCCTCTCTTTTACGAACTCTGGCTTTTTCCTTATGAGCTCTATGTCTAACATTGTGTAGATATTTTACTCTACGGTGTAAAACTCCTCGGCACTCTTGGCGACGGCTATCTTTCCTTTCCCTTTGCTCTTGGCGTAGTAAAGTACCCTGTCGGCTCTCTCTATCATATCCTCCACACTCTTGTCCTCATCTGAGGACTCGATTATGCCTATAGATGCGGATAGCTTAACTACGAAGGGAACTGTGGTGATGCACTCGTGTATCCTCTTGGCAACCTTTACAGCTTCCTCCTTCCTCGTTTTGGGAAGTATTATGAGGAACTCGTCCCCTCCGTACCTCACCCCTATATCGGCTTTCCTGAGATACAGCTTGACGCACTGGCCAACCTTCTTGAGAGCCTCGTCCCCTGTTAGATGTCCGTACTCGTCGTTAACACTCTTGAGATTGTCCATATCTATGAAGAGTATTGAGAAGACCTCACCGTACCTCTTCCACATGTAGAAGAACTTCTCTATTATCCCGGTTAAGAAGCTCCTGCTGTAGAGTCCTGTGAGGGCATCGAATACCCCCGATCTGATAACGGAGAGGTTAGTTATGTTTATCATAGATTCCCAGTATATGCCCCCCACGGGGAGCTTCCCGTAAGTCCTCAGGTAAACCTCGAAGTCGAGCGTGACGGTGTCCACGTTTTCCTCACCAGTAGCTATTGGACAGTTTATGTTGTACTCCGGGCAGGGCTTATCGAGGTTGTAGAGGACCTTGTAACACTTCTTCCCGACCACGTCCCCGAACATCATCTTTCCGGTATCGTTCAAGGAAGTAACTATGTAGTTGCGGTTTATAAGGACAACAGGAAGAAACTTCTCTAAATCCTCAACGCCCATCTAACTCAAAAGAATCGGAAGTTAGATTATAAGTTAAAAAGGAACGAATGCAAAGCCCGAGTTCTGAAGTTCTATGAGGGTTATCCAGCTGTTGGGAACCGCCTCTATGAACTCTGGAATGGAGCTTATCTTTCCCCTGTCCATAGCTATCCTGCAGGCTTTTACCTCCACGTTGTAAAGCTCTTTGAGAGTCTTCAGCTGGCTCTGGATGAACTCTATCTTCTTAGCCTTCTTCTTTGGAAACTTTTTAAGGTTCTTCTCAACTATCGGGATGCAGTAGGAGTGAATAGTTATGACGAACCTGTAGTCCTTTCCCTCCCTTATCAGGCTTTCGGCGGTCTTCTTTATAAGTGAGAGTCTCAGGCTTATCCAGTTTAGATCTCCCACCGCACAGTCGAAGACGGCCTTCAGGGGCCTCGCCTCCTGCGAGTATGTCAGGGAAAAGATAAGAGTTAAGAGCAGGAAAATCCTTCTCATGACTCGCTACCTCCATCCAGGTCTATAAGGGAGCATGAGCTCTTTCTAAAGGTACTGCAAATCTCGTCTCCAGGCGAGGCCTCTATAGAACACTCGAGCCTCTCTAACTTTTCCCATTCATCCTCCGGATATAGCTCTTTCGGGAGATTTTTAACGTAGTAAACGCAACTCCTGCAGAGACTCCTGTCCATGCTCAGTACTGCATGAACACGCTCGCGGGCTCTGCCTTCTCGGTGAGAAACCATGTGGCCCCCACTATGCCGTCAGCCTCGGGTATAAGGTCCTTCTCACTTACCCCGAATATCTCAGCGGCGAGGCTACAGCCGTACAGGTGGACTTTTCCTGTTTCCTTCAGGGCCTTGAAGATCTCGTGTAAGTCGGTGGGTAGCCCTGCGGCGGCGACCCTCTCCTCTATCATCTCTATCGGAGTTCCGGCATGGTCTGCAGAGGGCTTTACCGCCTCCACTCCCTGCTTGGACAGCAGACGGACCGCCCAGTTCACAAACAGTATGTTTACCTCGTCATAGACCGAGGCCCCCAAGTAGGCGAAGGCCAGGGGGGTTAGCACCAGATCGTAGGCATCCTGCCTCACAACCATCGCTAGACTCTTCATGCTTACCACCTCCTTACTTAGGATAATATACCGAGCGCTCGGTATGTCAATCTCTCCATAGAAGAATCCTCAGGTCCTGAGAGAGGCCCAAACGCATGCTCCGAGGACTTCCGCATAGTCCCTCAGGTCTCCCTTTATCACTCCGTCCCACTTCAGCTGCATGAGTCTTACTGGAGCTCCCGTCAGGCAAACCGCGCAGATCTCTTCTCTCTCACACTTTATGTTTCCCTTTTCCATCTCTTCTTTGCAGAAGTCTTTCAGAAGCTCAAAGGGCTCGGCGGAGCAGACGGGTATGTCGAGTATCTCCTTGTGCTTTACGTACAGGGCGTACTCCATCGTGTACCTGTCCTCCTCCGCAAGCTCCAGCAGCGTTCGAACTATACCCTTGACCCTTTCCTCCGCCGTCTTTCCTTCTGAGATGGATCTCTCTATCCTCCTGTGTATCTCGCTTAGGGTCCTCTGATAGATCTCTCCGGCTATCTCTTCCTTACTCTCGAAGTGATGGTACAGGGCTCCCGTGCTTACCCCAGCTTCCCTGGCTATATCCCTTATGCTCGTGTTGAAGTAACCCCTTTCAACGAAGAGCCTCTTTGCGGTGTTCAGGATCTTCTCCCTAGTTAGCTCCCCGAGCTCCTTCCTCCTCACTTCTCTATTCCCAGCTCCTTCAGAAGGTCTTTCGAGAACCCCTCTATTATCTTGTTCTTGTCCGGTATTATGTTGTAGGGAACTCCGTTCACCCCCACCTTCTCTACAACCTTGAGATGTTCTTCCACCAGCGGGCATCTGGGGGCTGGAGGAACGTTCCCGTCCACCTTACCGAGCATAACCTCGTCGAGGGCCTTCAGTTTGTCCTTCGAGCAGGCTATGTAGTAAGCCTTCTTTATGTTCTCCTCTCCCCAGGTCTTAAAGGGAAAGAGGAAGACGTACACCTTTATCTTGTCTAGATGCTTCCTGAGTTCCTTCCACTCTGCCCTGCAGTGGGGACAGTCGGGATTTATGAAGGTGATCAGCTTCTTCTCGCCTTTACCGACAACTATGGCCTTCTCAAGGGGTATGCTCTCTATCTGCTCCTTTATCAGGAGTTCGTAGAGGCTCCCCCCAAAGATTATGATTGGAGCTATCAGGAGCAGCAGGACAGCTCTTTGCATATCTCCTCTATTTTAACCCTCACCTGCTCTATTATCCAATCGGGTGTAGAAGCCCCAGCGGTTATACCCACCTTTTTAACACCCTCGAACCATGACGGATCTAGCTCTTCGGCTGTCTCTATGTGGTAGGAGTTGGGATTTAGGCTCTTGGATATTGAGTAGAGCCTCCTCGTGTTGCCGCTGTTCTTCCCCCCTATTATCACCATAACGTCCACCTCAGGCGCTATCCTGTACACGTCCTCCTGCCTGACGGAGGTCGCGTTGCATATCGTGTTTATAACTTTTAGCTCTTTGACCCACAGCGCTAGCTCCCCCACCACCTCCTTGAAGAATTTCTCGCTCTGGGTAGTCTGTGAAACAACGCCTATCCTCTCGTATTTAAAAGCCTCCTTCAGATCTTCGAGGCTCTCTACAACTATACCTTTCCCACCGCACTCTTTTAGGTATCCGAGCGTTCCTATCACCTCCGGGTGGTTCTTCTCACCAACCAGGACTATGAAGTAACCTTCCTCCGAGAGCTTGCATACCGCCTCGTGGACAGCCTTCACATAAGGACACGTGGCGTCTATAACCCTGAGCCCTCTCTCCCTGAGCTCCCTCTCCTTATCCGGAGGTATCCCGTGGGATCTGATTATGATGGCATCCCCTTCCCTGAGCTCCTCACCGTTCAAAGGCTTAACTCCCTTGGTAGTTAGCCTTCCCACCTCCTGGGGGTTGTGGATTATTGGGCCGAGGGTGTAAACCCTAATACCTTCCTGGGTCAGCGAGGAGGACCCTTCGGCGAGCTTGACAGCCCTCTTGACGCCGAAGCAGAATCCAGCGTTGGGAGCAACTATTATCTCGACCATGACGACTTAAAAATTATACCTTCTTCAGAATTTCTCAAGCTCTGGGTTTACCGGCAGGGTGCCGTATCTGGCCCCTTCGATAAGAACTTTTCGGCCCTCCACCTTCACCCTTCCCTCTGCAAACCACTGGACGGTCTGAGGGAGCACTCTGTGTTCGAACTTCAGTATCCTCTCCGATAGGCTCTCCTCTGTATCCTCCGGCAGCAGAGGTACTACCGCCTGAACTATAACAGGCCCTCCATCCACGCTCTCATCGACTACGTGGACGGTGCAACCGGAGAACTTTGCACCGAACTCCACGGCCTGCCTCTGGGCGTGTAAGCCCTGAAAGGCAGGTATCAGGGAAGGGTGTATGTTTATGACCCTATCGGGGAAGTGCCTTAGGAAGCTTTTCGATAGTATCCTCATAAAGCCGGCCAGGACCACGAGCTCAACATTCTCCTCCCTCAGGAGGGTTGCCATTTCTTCTTCGAAGGCCTCCTTAGAGGGAAAGTTCCTTCTTTCCACAATCCTGTAGGGGATGTTATGGTTCTTGCATCTTTCTATAGCGTAGGCCTCGGGGTTATCCGAGATGACCAGCTTTATCCTCGCCCCTATCTTTCCCTTCTCTATACCATCTATTATCGCCTGAAGGTTAGATCCCCTGCCGGAGACCAGAACCCCTATGTTAAGCATAGCCTCCACCTCCCGGAGTCTCTATCCTGAGTCTGGAACCCTTTTTAAGCCTTCTTGCAAACTTTCCTGGAAGTTCCTCGGTCTTCTCACCTTCGATCAGGATGTTCCTGCCGACCTCCCCCGGACCTCCCCCGAACAGCCCGTAAGGTGGAACCCTCCTCCTTTCGGAAAGTACGGTAACCTCCACGTCCGCTGAGAACTCTATCTCCCTGACTATACCGTCTCCGCCCCTGTACACACCCTTACCGCCGGATCCCCTCCTGATAGCGTACCTCCTGACGAGGAACGGGTAGGAGTGTTCGAGGGCTTCAACGGGCGTATTCATTGTGTTGGTCATGTGGGAGTGAACTGCACTCTCTCCGTTTCCGCCGGCCCAAGCTCCCATGCCTCCGCCGATAGTCTCGTAGTAAGCGAACCTCTTGCCGGTTCTGGGGTCCGTACCTCCGACCGCCAGGTTGTTCATAGTTCCCTGGCTTGCGGCGGGAATAGTATCGGGCAGGGCCTTAGCGAGAGCTCCCAGTACTACGTCCACTATCCTTTGAGAGGTCTCCACGTTGCCTCCCGAGACCGGAGCCGGGAACTCCGCGTCGAGTACCGTCCCTCTCTTAGTCAGAACCTCGATAGGCCTGAAGCACCCCTCGTTCGTGGGGGCGCCTTCTTCCAGCAAGCACCTGAATGCGTAGTAGGTTGCAGAGAGCGTTATCGATCTAACTGCGTTCATGGGGCCCTCCGTCTGAGGGTCCGACTCGGAGAAGTCCACCACGGCTTTGCTCCCTCTTATCCCTATCCTCACCTTTATCCTTATATCCTTTCTCTCGAGACCGTCGTCCTCCAGGAAGTCTTCGAAGGTATACTCGCCGTCCGGGATCCTCCTTATAGTCTCCACCATAAGTTTCTCTCCGTAGTCCATGAGCTCGCCGCTCAGCTTTAGGAACTCCTCCTTTCCCATCTCTCTCAGTATCTCGAGAAGCCTCTCTGTACCGACCCTGTTCGCCATCACCTGAGCCATCAGGTCCCCTTCCCTCTCGTGAGGGGTCCTCACGTTGGAGAGTATGAGCATGAGAACATCCCGGTTAAGTGAACCACCCTCCAGGATCTTCACGGGCGGTATTACGAGGCCCTCTTGGAATAGTGACGTGGATAGTGGCATGGATCCAGAGCTGACTCCACCCACATCGGCGTGATGAGCCCTGTTTGCAACGAAGAGGATCAGCTCCCCGTTGTAGAACACGGGCGCGACCAGGGTTATGTCTGGAAGATGTGTCCCGCCCCTGTAGGGATCGTTCAAAAGGACCATATCTCCCTCACTGAATTCAACAGATCTTATCGCCTCCCTGACGGCCGTGGACATGGACCCCAGATGAACTGGGATGTGTGCGGCCTGAGCTACGAGCTCCCCTTTGGATGTGAACACAGCACAGGAAAGGTCTTTCCTCTCCTTTATATTTGGGGAGAAGGAGGTTCTCTGAAGAACTATGCCCATCTCCTCTGCCACAGAGGAGAGCTTGTTCCTGAAAACCTCGAGGAGGAGCTTAGACATCCCCAGAGAATTATAAGTGAAAGAGAATTCGGATATGCCGATTATCTAAAGCTATAAGGATGGATAGGGGAGAGCTTTCGAGGAGGATAAAGACGCTTGAAGATAAGATGAGGCTCGTCTCGAAGATCCTCGAGAACATGAGGGAGGGAGTTTTGGTATTCGACGAGCACGGGACGGTGCTGGCCTCGAACCCGGCCTTCTTCGAGATAACCGGACTGTGCCCCGAAGATCTGTACGGTAAGGATCTGGTCTCTCTAGATCTGAAGTGGGAGGGCTTCCCAACCTTCTGGGAAGTTATGGAGGTTGTTGAGGATGAAGGGCTGTGGAGGGGGGAGGTGTGGGGTGTTCATAAGAAGGGGTCCATATTTACGTGTGAGGTCATGCTTTTCAAGGTTGAGAAGGGAAGGTACGCGGCCATATTCCTAGACACAACCGACAGAAGGAGCCTGGAGGCTAGCCTGAGATCCCTCGCTTACTACGACACCCTAACGGGGCTTCCCAACAGAGCGCTCCTCTACGATCATCTCGCACAGGTTGTATTCAAGGCTAAGGGGAAGAACAGGAAGGTGGCCGTGATATTCTTGGACATAGACAACTTCAAGCTGATAAACGACACACTCGGACACGAGGTCGGGGATAGTCTTCTGAAGTCCTTTT
>JALWEK010000107.1:0-2077 GCA_027014185.1 Aquificaceae bacterium | reverse complement strand
TTCACACAGGTTAATATCCCACTTGCCCAAAAACACGAGGGTGGCCCGTTTCGGGAGCGACGAGTTCGTGGTTGTGGTGGACTCTGTAGACAGTGTTGAGGACGTTGAGGAGCTCGTGTCTGGCTTCATAAAGAACGTAACGACCCCCTTCTTTATAGAGGGGCAGAAGATATACATAACCGTAACGGCAGGCATAAGCGTATATCCCATGGACGGGAGCGATCCTCAAACCCTGCTCAGGAACGCGGATATAGCTATGCATCACGCCAAGGAGCTAGGCAAGAGCTCTTACAAGTTCTTTACCGACGACTTGAACATAAAGGTTAGTGAGAGGTTTACCCTCGAAGCAGAGCTAAGAGATGCCCTAGAAAAGGAGGAGTTCGTCCTATACTACCAGCCCCAGTTCGACCTCGGTACCAGTCAGATGGTCGGTGTAGAGGCACTCATAAGGTGGCATCATCCGGACAAGGGGCTCTTGCTCCCTGGCAGGTTCATACAGGTAGCGGAGGAATCCGACCTAATAATTCCGCTTGGTGAGTGGATACTCAGGCGTGCCTGTATAGATGGGGCGAAGCTGTTGGAGGAGGGCTTCCCCCTGAAGGTGGCGGTGAACATATCCGCAAACCAGCTTTCCTCCGGCAACTTCCTGAGCAGGTTAAAGGAGATCCTTAGAGAGACAGGCTTCGATCCCAACTACCTGGAGATAGAGATAACCGAGAGCGCCCTCATGAAGAACAAGCAGCTCGCCGCGGAGGTCCTTTCGGAGCTGAAGGCCATGGGCGTCACCATCGCCATAGACGACTTTGGAACCAGTTACTCTTCCTTGAACTACCTCAAATACTTTCCCGTAGATAAGCTCAAGATAGACAGATCCTTTATAGGAGACATAATCTCTGACCCAAATGATGTGGCCATAGCCACGACGATAATAGCGATAGCCCACAACCTGGGTTTGAAGGCTACAGCGGAGGGCGTTGAGAACGAGGAGCAGCTCATATTTCTGAAGCTCTGGCAGTGTGACGAGGCGCAGGGCTTTTACTTCTCACCCCCGGTCACCTTCGACAGCCTCACAGAGATGCTTAGGAACAAGAACTTCAGGATCAAAGGTGTATGATCGTATCGGCCATAACGTAGCTGCTCCTCAGGATGTTGAGGAGTTCCTCCTCGGCTAGCTTGAGCTCCTTGGAGAGCTCTTTCAAGAATGTGGCCTTTTGGGGTTCCTTCATGGATCTTAGCTGTTCCTCCTTTTCCTCCAGTAGGGTGGCTATCCTCAGCAGCTTTGCAAGTGGGCTGTTCTCATCCCTGAACGCGGAGATAACCCTCTCATCGACGTTTACCTCTTCCAAAAACTGGGGTACATCTACGTCGAGGATAGTGTCTATAAGTGAGAAGAGCCCAACCAGGTAGGCCTCGCTGGAGAGATCTGGAAGTACGTTCTTGGATAGTTCCTCCATGAGCTTCGCCCTTATAAGGGATCTTCTCCACAGCATCGGGTTCTGCACGGCAGCGTAATCGTTCATGGAGAGGACTATGATGAAGTTCTTAAGGTTCTTCAGGCCGAAGTAAACTGTTGCCTGCTCTATACTGTTTATCCTTTTCCTTAAGGAGAAGTAGGCTGAGTTGAGGAACCTGAGGAGCTTTGCGCTCATACCCACGTCCGTCTCTATGACCTTCGCGAACTCCGTAGGGCTCTGGGCTGTGTTCATAAGGACGAGTAGCCTAAGAAGGGTGCTCTTCAGAAAGGGTGCGACCTTGAACCTGTCTATGTGTATTGAAGGTTTTACCACCTCTCCCTGGAGGTAGTCAGCGAGACCAACGAGCCTGTCGTAATCCCTCCTGCGATCCACCCCGCTGACCAGGATCCTCTTGCCCAGGTTCTGTATTCTGACCATCTCCTCTCTGTTTGCCCTTTTGGCTTCGAACTCGATCATGTCAGCGTACTTAACTATGTCGGGGTGATCTTTGACAAGATCGTGGTGGACCGATACCATACCTCCCCTTCGCTTCAGTTCTTCAACTAAGGATAGAGCCTTTGTGTAAACGGTCTTCCCGGCTCCAACCCCGGGTGGTATCAACT
>JALWEK010000106.1:1287-3543 GCA_027014185.1 Aquificaceae bacterium | reverse complement strand
GTCCAGGGTGAAGTGCTCGAATATGTAGGGTAGCCTGGAGATATCCCTCTTTGCCTCTATCCTGCCCTCTATGTCCGAGTTCTTCCCCACAGGTTGCTCCAGAACCACATCCTCGAGTACAAAGCTGTTCCTGTTCTTGAGGGATATATCTATCTGAAAGATATCCTCCCCCAGCTTTAGGATGTTGTGTTTGCTCTCGAGAACATTCACCTCCTTCTTGATCAGCTTCTTTTCCACGGGTATGAAGACGAACACGTCGGCCCTCCTGAAGTTCCTTCCCTCTTTATCGACAGTTTCGGAGGCGATCTCCAAGGATACGTTCAGGGTTCCCGGGCACACTCCGAAGGAGAGCGACACTAAAGCGAGGATAAGGAGCAGCATCTCAACCCTCCCTTTTGAACTCTTCTCTTAGTATCTTCAGCTTTCCATTCTCTTTTATTATATACAACCTCTTCAATCCCCTGTCTGAGTAGCTGTCGGATCTGTAAACCTGGTGGAACTCGGCAACGTAGTATTCGGCCTCCTTCGACAGCCCCCTCCTGAAGGCTAAAAGGGTCAGGTCTCTTATCTCTACCTCTATCCTCTTTTTGCCGAGGATAACCCTCCGCTTGTAGCGTTTCCACTCCTTAAAGCCTCCCCTCTTCCAGGTGAACCTTCTGGAGTAGTGGGAAAGATACCTTTCAAGATCCTTCTCCTCCCAGCTTTCCTCCCAGCTTTTCAGGAAGGAAACCACATCGTCCAGCTCCATATCCGAGGGGATCTCCTTGAATATGCCTATCAGGGTGTTGCTCAGGGAGATCCTCTTTGTTATCTCCCTAAGATCTGTGTTCCCGGCTACAACGCAGCCTCTGGTACTGAAGGGTATGTTGTTCCTATCTCCCGTGTCGCTCCCGTGAAGCCATATGCCGCTTCCCCCTTTTCCTAGGAGCCTGTCCACAGGATTCGGGTAGTTGAGTACCACAGCTATCCCCCCGTATATCTTCGAGAGCCTCTCCGGTGGTATGAACCGTGTGAAGTAGTAGATACCCTCCGGGGTCCTCCTGTCTCCCTCCCTCCACTTGTCCTCCCAATCCTTCCCGGTCGTAACCGGGTACAGGGCCTCAAGCTCTTTCCCCCTGTAAACGAGGAGGTACTGGGACATCTTCTCGACGAGGAAGACGTACTTGTCCGGCGGGTTCTCGATTATCACGGGGGGCGGATCGCTGAACCTGCTCCTCACTATCCGGGTGAGCTTCTCCCTGTAGGTCTCAGGGTTTTTAACCTTCCTTATAAGGGCGTTGAATCTGAAGTAGGAGGGGTTGTAGTCGGGCTTCAGTTCTATGGACCTCACGTAGTTGCCGAGCGCACCTTCGTAATCTCCCCTCTTCTCAGCAAGAAGCCCCCGAGCAAAGAGCCTTATGTATTCGGGCGGATCCTCCTTGATCTCTTCAGCTACGCCCTTTATTAGGTACAGATCGTACTCCGTTGCCTTACCCTCGAGGAACCTCTCGAAGGGCCTGAGAAGATCCCCCCTCTCCAGGTCCTCCGGATGTCCCCATATGACAGGGCTTATTAGCAGCAGGATGAGGATGATCCCCCTCATGTCGGTGATTGATTTTACAACAGGGAAATATAATTAATCCAAATGGAAGCAGGGGACCTCATAACCAAGTTCCCTATCGCCCTCTACCAGGCGAGGGCCAGGATAGAAGATGGAAAGGTTATTCTAAAAGAGATAAACTTCCTCAACTCTTGGATAGAGAACATAACGGGGTGGAAGCTGGAGGAGATAAAGGACGACCCTAACTGGTGGTTCAACAACATCCATCCCGACGATAGGGAGAGGATCTACTTCGAGTGTAAGGAGCTTGTGGAAGGGAAGGACCTCATAAGCCGCATATACAGGTTCAGAAGGAAGGACGGAACCTACGCCTACCTCAGGGACGCCGTGAGCTTTCTTGATGTGGTAGATGAGAGCGAGATGGAGGTGGTGGGCGTTGTCGAGGACGTTTCAAAGGAAATGGAGTACTACGAGGTCTTCAACGTGATAGATACCACACCCCAGGTTGGTGTGCTCATCTACCAGGAGAGGATAGTTTACGCCAACAGGGCGGCACAGTACATATTTGGCTACTCCAGAGAGGAGCTCTGCCGCCTGCCGGTTCATGAGATCGTGGCTCCAGAACACCGGGAGATGGTAAAGGAGATAGCCAAGAGGCGCCTCAGGGGTGAGCAGTTCGAGAGGATCTATACCGAGTTCCCGGTTAGGACTAAGGG
>JALWEK010000106.1:0-1277 GCA_027014185.1 Aquificaceae bacterium | reverse complement strand
ATATACACCAAGACCGTTACGTGGAACAACAGGCCCGCAGGCTTCGTCATATTCTTCGACATAACCAAAAGGGTAAAGTACGAGAGGCTCTTCAGGGCCTTGAAGAAGGTGAACGAGCTCATGGTGTCCGCCCTCGACGAGAGGGATCTCCTCAGGAGGGTGTGTGAGGTTCTCGTCAATGAGGCTGGTTTCAGGATGGCGTGGGTGGGCGTGCCCGACGAGAGGAGCAGGTACGTAAGGCCTATCCACATCTGCGGACACGACGAGGGCTACGTTGAGAGGCTGAGGATCTCTATAGATGAGAACCTGCCTGAGGGGCAGGGGCCCACTGGAAAGGCCCTGAGAGAGGGCAGGATAGTGATAAATCCCGATACGAGAACCAATCCCGATGTAGAGCCCTGGCGTGAGGAGATGCTGAGGAGAAGCTTCCTCTCTTCCTGCGCCATACCCCTCCAGGTCGAGGGTAAGACCGTGGCCATCCTTAACCTCTACTCCCAAATTCCAAACATGTTCACGGAGGAAGAGCTCGAGTTCCTTAAGGAGATACAATCGGACCTGTCCCATGCTCTCGAGAGGATAAGGAGGGATAAGTTCCTCAGGATGGTAAACGTCGCCATAGAGAAGGGACACGAGTGGGTCCTGATAACGGACGAGAACGGTCGGATACTTTACGTAAACGAGGCCGTTTCCAAAATCTCTGGCTACAGTCCCGAGGAATTGATAGGAAAAAAGCCGAACATATTCAAGTCCGGCTATCATGACGTCGGTTTCTACCGCAGGCTCTGGAATACGATAAAGGCTGGCGTTTCGTTCCAGGCCGTTTTCGTAAACAGGAAGAAAAACGGAGAGATCTTCTACCTAGATCAGAACATAATACCGGTGCGTGTTGGAAAGGGGGAGCTAAGGTTCGTTGCCATAGGGAAGGACGTAACCGCCGAGAGGTATCTGGAGGAAGAGCTAGCCAGGTTGAAGTACACCGATCCGCTCACCGGCCTCCCGAACAGGGAAGGGTTCATAGCCTCCGCCGAGCTGGCCCTCGAAAAGGAGAAGGACAAAACCCACGTCCTCTATGTGATAGACATAGTGGGACTCGCCAGCATAAACCAGATATTCGGAACCAGAGCTGGCGATGAGGTTCTTAAGGAGGTGGCCAAGAGACTCCAGGAGATCCTGTTCAGGAGGGACATCGCCGGCAGGATAGGGGGAGACGAGTTCGCGGTGTTCGTAAAGGGCGTTTCCGAGAGGGAGATAACCACGGTAACCGACAAGCTCATAAG
>JALWEK010000105.1 GCA_027014185.1 Aquificaceae bacterium | reverse complement strand
GTCAGGGGCGTACTCGACAGCGGTGAGTTCGTGGTGAACCTGGTGACGGAAGATCTCTTTGAGAAGATGCTCATAACGGGGGAGGAGTTCCCTCCGGAGGTGGATGAGTTTGAGAGGGCTGGGCTCACACCGGAGCCCTCGAAGCTAGTTAAGGCTCCGAGGATAAAAGAGGCCAAGGTCTCCTTTGAGTGCAGGCTGTTTAAACACGAGAAGGTTTACGACATGCATCTGATACTTGGAGAGGCTCTACTTATAAACGTTGAGGATGGGATACTCGACGGGGAATACAGGGTAGATTACGGGAAGTACAGGGTGGTTGGAAGGCTCGGCGGGAGATACTACCTGAGGGTGGTTCCCGAGGGTTTGCTCAAGGTCTGAGGAAGACCAACCTTTAAAATAATTACATGCTCATAAAACACTTCTCCGACAAAGACCACTTTTACAAGTTCCTAAAGGAAAGGGTAGGGATCTTCTTCAAGGAGGCCGAGGAGAGGGCCTTTGAGGGAATATTCCACTGCATCTACTTCGAGTTCTCGGAAAACCCCGAGCCCATCTTCCTCTCCGCCCAGAAGAGCTCTATATCCGTTTTCTCGAACGGAAACAAGTTCGCCCTCTGCGGGAGTGAGGCGAGCATAAGGAACTTCTGTTCCGAGCTTGTGAGCTATCCTGAGACGAAGGCTCTCGCGAGGGAGATACTTGAGGCCTTTATAAGGTTCAGGAGAAAGAGCTTCCAGCTCCAGTACAACAGAAAGATACTTCCACTCGGACTAAAGACGGCGATAATGGGCGTCCTGAACGTCACCCCCGATTCCTTTTCAGATGGAGGGCTCTACGAGAAACCAGAAGACGCCCTCAGAAGGGCGGTCCAGATGCACGAGGAGGGGGCGGAGATAATAGACATAGGTGGTGAGTCCACCAGGCCCGGTTCTGAGAGGGTAAGTGCAGAAGAAGAGCTTAAAAGGGTCCTTCCCGTTCTGAAACTGGTAAGGAAGGAGCTCCCAGAAGCCTGGATATCGATAGACACATACAAGTCCGAGGTGGCGAGGGCGTGTCTTGAGGAGGGAGCGGACATCATAAACGATATAAGCGGTGGAACCTTCGATGAAAGGATGCTTGGCATCGTTTCCCAGTACAACTGTCCGTATGTTATAAACCACATAAAGGGGAGGCCTGAGACCTGGAAGACCGAGCCGATAGTCTATGAGGACGTCGTCGGGGAGATAAAGACCTGGCTTGAGGATAGGGTAAAAAAACTCCTGGAAACCGGCTACAGAAGGGTGGAAAACCTTATCCTCGACCCCGGGATAGGCTTCGGGAAGCTCCCGGAACACAACGTGGAGATCCTGAGAAGGTTCGAGGAGCTTAAGATCCTGGGAAAACCCCTGATGGTTGGGGTCTCGAGGAAGTCTTTCATAGGGCTTATACTGGAAGGTTTCCTCAACAGGCAGACAGAGCCGAGGGAGAGGCTCTACGGTAGCCTTGGGGCGGTAGCTCCTGCGGTGCTCCAGGGAGCACAGATAGTCAGGGTGCATGATGTTAAGGAGACGAGGGAGTTTCTCGCGCTCCTGGATGCGGTGAGGACATACGATGCTGTTTGATCTCCTCAGGGAGCTCTTCGGCTTAAGGGACCTTATAGACATACTCGCCGTAGCGGTATTCGTGTACGGGATAATCTACTTCCTCGTTGTAACCAAAGGCTTTCAGATCCTGAGGGCTCTGATACTGATAGGGGTCCTCTGGTTTCTGGCCGAGATAGTGCAACTCAGGACCCTCTCCTGGATATTCGAGAAGCTCTGGACCCTGGGATTGTTCGCCATAGTGGTCGTATTCCAGCCCGAGATAAGGAGGGCCCTGGCCAGGATAGGTGAAAGGACGAAGGTAATAAAGCTCGCCTCGGTGGAGGAGAGAACTATAGAGAGGATAGTCAGGGCCTGCAGGTTCATGTCCGACAGGCAGATAGGGGCCCTGATAGTGGTGGAAAGGTACCAGAACATAGAGGATATAATCGAGGGATGTGTGTATATAGATGCTACCATATCGGTCGAGCTTCTGATAACCATCTTCTACCCCATGACCCCGCTGCACGACGGGGCTGTGGTGATAAGGGGTGAGAGGATAGCCTTCGCCTCGTGCGTTCTGCCCCTATCCAAGTCTGCCGATCTTCCGAAGAAGTACGGCACGAGGCATAGGGCAGCCCTGGGCATAAGCGAAGAGAGCGATGCCATATCGATAGTGGTCTCTGAGGAGACTGGGGAGATCTCCCTCGCCGTGGAGGGGAGGCTCGAGAGGAACCTGGATCCCGAGATACTGAGGGATAGACTAAGCCAACTTCTGGGGTTGAAAGATGAGGCTTCTTAGGGAGATATTCGTAAGGGACTGGAGGTACAAGCTAACGGCACTCGTTATATCGGTATCACTCTGGAGCGTGGTCAACTTCGGTTCCAGAACGGCCATAACGGTGTCCAGGTACGTGGAGGTCAGGAACGAAAGGCCAGAGTTCGTGTACAGGGTTAGGCCGGAGAGGGTGAGCGTAACGGTCTATGTGGTGGAGAGACTCCTGCTCTCCAAGATGATAGAGAAGGTGAGGGCCTACGTCGATGTTTCCAGCATAGAAAAGCCGGGGAGTTATAAGTTAAGGGTGAGGACTGAAACGAGGGTTCCATTCCTTATACATCCGGCGAGCGTGGACCCGCCGGTGATCAGGGTTTTTGTTAAGAGAAAACCGCCCGGGTAGGGCGGTCCTTTATTAACCGCAGCTGAAGGAGCTTCCGCAGCCGCAGGAGCCGGTAGCGTTCGGGTTCCTGATTGTGAAGCCGCCGCCCATGAAGTCAACCACGTAGTCGAGCTCGGCGCCGTTCACGTAAGGCATCGAGAAGGCATCTATGACGACCTTAACGCCTCCCTGTTCGAACACGTGATCCCCTTCCTCTATGGTGTCGTCGAAGCCCATAGCATACTGGAAGCCTGAGCATCCACCGGGAACGACCCTGACCCTGAGAATGGGGTTCTCTATGTTGTTCTCCTTAGCAACCTTGAGGATCTCCTCAGCGGCCTTTTCTGTAACCTTAAATACCATCGTAGTCTGCTGCTGCTCTTGCATACTTCTGACCTCCTTTATAAGGATTTGCTTATAAGATACTTCATGAAGATAGCCTCTTTATGACGTAAGTCAAGGGCAAGAACATCATTCCGAGTATAAACCCCAGGAAGAAGGCTGCAAGGACAACGAGACCTACGGGAAGCTCGGGGGTTCTCTTCCCTCCCCAGAGCTCGAGAGACACGGATTGCTCAGAGTTGATCATAAAGAAGTAAAAGGACAGGCCGAAGGCCAAGAGGAACAGAAGGACGTAGATAAGGTTCCTCATCCCTTTAGATTGTGAACCAGCTCCTCCAAAAGTTCAAGAGCCTTCTCGCTCGAGGTGGGATCGGCTATACCCTTCCAGGCTATATCGTAGGCCGTCCCGTGGTCCGGGGATGTTCTGGGAAAGGGTATGCCCAGTGTAAGGTTCACACCCTCCTTGAAGGCGAGGAGCTTGAAGGGTATGAGACCCTGATCGTGGTACATGCAGAGGAAAACGTCGTAGTCCTCCCTTTTGAGGAAGGCCGTGTCCGGAACCAATGGGCCCTCTACCCTGAAGCCAGCTACCTTCAACTCTTCCACCGCAGGGAGTATCTCCTCCACGTCCTCCCGGCCTACTTCCCCTCCCTCACCTGCATGGGGGTTGAGGCCTAGTACCCCTATCTTAGGCTCCCTTTTGAAGAGCCTTTTGAACTCCCTAACTATCAGTTCTACCTTCGCCTTGACGCTCTCCTTCTTGACGAGGTTCGGCACTGCGGATAGGGGAACGTGTGTGGAAAGGAGAACTACCTTTATACTTTCCGAGTACAGCATCATGGCGTAGTCTCTGCTGCTCGTGGCCTGTGCCAGGTACTCCGTCTGCCCTTCGTAGCTGAAGCCCGCCCTTTTCGCCCAGAACTTGTTCAGGGGCATGGTGAGTATGCCATCTATGTTCCCGCAGACGGCGTCGGCCACGGCCCTCGCCAGGTACGCAACCGCTACCTTGCCTGACGTCAGGGAGGGCTCGGGACGGGACACGCTACATATGTTCAGATCCATCAGGTAAACCCCGGGACCGTTTACCTCACCGATGGTATTCACCTTCCTGTGTAAAAGCTCCTCGCCCAAGAGCTCCATAGCCTCTCTGAGTACCTTCTCCTCCCCGTATATTACGTAGGCGTTCTCACCTCCGAACTTTCTCGAGAGCCTTACTATCAGCTCCGGACCTACGCCGGCCGGGTCTCCTATAGTTATCCCTATCCTATTCAACGTACTCCGCCCCGCAGTTCTCGGTTTCCCAGACGACCACCTTCTTTAAAGTGGGGTACTTCTTCTTCAGCTCTCGGTAGAGCCATCTTGCCACGTTCTCTGCACTCGGAGAGAAGTCAAATATGTCGTTGAGGAGCTTGTAGTCGGGGAGGAGTTCCTTAAGGTAGTTGTCTATCTCTATGAAGTCCACACCCATGCCGCCTCTATCGAGTTCCTCTGCTTCTATGTAAACCTCTACCTCCCACGTGTGCCCGTGAAGTGGCTCTGGACTCCCGTGGTAGTCTGTAAGGAAGTGGGCCGCGTTAAACTTCCTCTTCACCCTTATCGTCCACGGCATACTTCTTCGCCTCTTTGAATATAGTTTTCGATCTGTACATCCTGCTGTCCGCAACCTCTATCAGCCTCTGGAGGTCCGCGCCGTCAATAGGAAAGCAGGCGTAACCCACGCTGAGGGTAACGTCCACATCCTCGTAACTAACAACGAAGTCGCTTACCAGCCTGTTGGCGACCTCGAGTATGTTCGTCTCCTTCTCGGCGGGGAGCACCACGAGGAACTCATCCCCTCCCCATCTCGCTATCATGTCGTACTCCCGAAGCCTTTTCCTTAGCTCGTCCACTACCCTCCTGAGGACCACGTCTCCGGCGTTGTGTCCGTACTTATCGTTCACCTGCTTGAAATCGTTGAGATCCACCAGGAGTATGCAGAACTGCTCCTTTAACCTTTTTGCCTTCTTAACCTCCTCCTTTATGTACTCCTCTATGAAGTTCCTGTTGTAAGCCTTCGTTAGGGGATCGTAGAAGGCCGTGTGTTCGAGAACCTTAACGGATCTGAGGTAGTTGGCCAGTTTTATAACCGAGACCGCTATCATGAAGTAACCCACCGCGGTAGTTACGTAGAAGAAGGGAACCATCGCCTCGCTGCCGAAGAATATGTAAACCCTCGATAGCGTCACCGCCAGTATACCGACGAAGAACCAGATAAGCTCCTTTATGCCTTTGTTTTTCCAAGCCACGAAGAGGAGGGTCCCCGCTACCATCACGAGCAGTATGGCCTCGTAAACGAGGATCTTAATCATCCTCTATATCCTCTCCCCTCAGGAGCCGCTGGGCATAGTTCACACCGCTGAGGACCATGAAGAGGAGGGCGTGCTTGTTCAGGTCTTCGAACTCCTCCTTGACCCAGACGGTCCCGTCTTCCCTCTCCACGAGCTTTATGTACTTGAAGGCCTCCTCTGCAAGGGCCTTGTTCTGAACCTTCTTAAGGATCTTCTCCTTTATCCAGTCAGGGAGGGGCTTCTCAACCTCAGACATCAGGTAACCTCCAGAAGGTCGGAGACAAAGAGCGGCTTGATACCAAAGAGCACGCTTCCCAGCCTAAATGCATAGGTATATCCTATCACTAAATAGTAACCCTTATCTTCTGGTAAGAAATCGACGTTGGATCCCAAGAACTCCCATCTCTTTCCCTTTTCGGAAACAACGACCACGTAAGTGTTTCCAAAGGGGGAATATACCATTAGCCTTCCTTCCTCGCTCCACACGAATGAGGCCTTCTCGCTGAAGGATATAAGGTTTATCCCCTCCTTAAGCGCTCTAATGAAATCCTCCCTCGAATCTACCTGAAACCTCGAGAGCAGGAAGTTCCTCATCAAAGAGAAGGAGAGCTCGTAGCCTGGGACGAGGATCCTCTTGCCCACCTCCCTCAGGTAGAGCTTGACGTGATGGTCGAGTCCTCCCACGACTCTGTTCCTCCACCCTTCCTCGAAGAACTTTTCCACGTACCTCTCCACATCAACGAGCTTGGTAAAGTGTTTAATCAACCTACCCTTCCCCAAAAGGGGGTAGAGCAGAGCGGCTGAGAGTATGTAAGCGAATAGCCTCCACTTCCTCTCCAGAAGGCTGTCCCTGAGGTCCACCAGCTCGAAGAAGTAATCCCTCCTCTTTTCGAGCTTCCACCTGTACTTACCCCTGAGATGGTGGGCTATTATCTTTACCTCTCCCAGATCGAGCAGATCTCCCAGGAGGTTCCCATTCTCGTCGTTCAGCTTCAGTTCCCTCCCGGCAACCAGTCTATCGTCTGCGAAGGCCTTTATGTGGTCGTTCTCGTGGTCTGTGACAACCGCGTAATCTATACCACATCTGTCCCGAGCCCTTATTACATCATCAGGCTTCCCCAGGGAATCGTACGAGAACTGGGTGTGTATGTGGAGAACGTAAGAGTAAACGTAGCCTTCGGGAGGGTCGAGGATCACCTCGGAGGCCCTGGCTTTTCTCACGAACTTCACGGGAAAGAGCAGGAACCACATGATCAGAAGGGAGGGGAATAAAAGAATAAGGAAGAGGATCTCTATCATTTGAGGTTCATAGCTTCCCTGACTTCTTCCATAGTTTCGGCGGCAAAGCTCCTCGCCTTAACCGAACCATTGATAAAAATCTCCTCTACCTCCTTCAGGTTCTTCTTTATCTCCTCCCGCTTTTCCCGGAAAGGTCCTAGGAACTCCTCGAGGCCTTCCAGCATAATCTTCTTACAGTCAACACATCCCAGCTTTCCAGCTCTACAGTCCCTCTCTATCTCCTCAACCCTGGCCGGATCCTTTGTAAAGAGCTTGTGGTACATGAAGACCGGGCATATCTCGGGTCTTCCAGGATCGTTCTTGCGTAGCTTCTGGGGATCGGTGAACATCTTCATAACCTTCAACTGGACCTCTTCCTTCGAGTCCGCAAAGAATATAGCGTTGTTGTAAGACTTGCTCATCTTCCTCCCGTCAGTCCCCGGGACCTTTGGAGTCTCCGTAAGAAGCGCCTCAGGTTCAGGGAACACCTCCCCGTAGAGGTAGTTGAACCTTCTCGCGATCTCCCTCGTGAGCTCGATGTGCGGTAGCTGATCCTCCCCAACGGGAACTCCCTGTCCCTTGTATATGAGTATGTCTGCAGCCTGCAGGACAGGGTATCCCAGGAAGCCGTACGTGTCCGTCTCGTAGAAATCCCTCTTAGACACGTTGAGGTTCTTCAGAAGCTCGGGCTCTATCTCCCCTTCGAACAGGGCGGCTATGAATGTATCCGCAAGGTCGTCCAGAAGGTGCTCCTCGAAGCGCTCGAAGTCCTCAACCTTGTAGGGGATCATGTTTATGAACTCCTTAACCACGTCCCTTAGCCCGCCCTTGAACTGGAGGGCTATGTCCTGTAGCTTGAGGAGGTTGTACTTCATGTCCTTGTAGGTGGGGTTCCACTCGAGCCAGCTCTTGGGGGTGATCATCGAAAAGAGAAGGTGAAGTTCTGCGTGCTCCTTTACCCTCGACTGTATGAAAAGTACGCTCTTTTCAGGATCTAGCCCGAGGGTGAGCCAGTCTATCATGAGCTCCCTTATATTCCTCTGAAGGTCTGAGGTCTTCTTGTAGGCTGTCGTAAGTGCGTGCCAGTCGGCGACGAAGAAGAAGGTCTCATGCTGATTCTGGAGCTGGACCCAGTTCTTTATAACGCCGAAGTAGTGTCCCAGGTGGAGCTTCCCGGTGGGTCTCATTCCGCTCACTATTCGCATGAGAAGTATTTTACTTTAATGTTTTCAATAAGCACTTTCTCTTGAGGCTATGTTGACCACAGCGATAATCCTCTCATCTTCCAACAAAGCGAATATAACCCTGAAGTCTCCCACCCTCAATCTGTAAAAACCTTTAAGCTCTCCAACCAGAGGTTTCACGTTTCTGTGAAGTATTGGGTTCTCTGCATTACTGAGTTCCCGCAAGGAACCCTTTATCCGTGCTCTCGCCTTTCTATCAAGCTTCTTAAATTTCTTCTCTGCGGTCGAGGACAGCTTAATCGTCCAGCTCACTGAGCTCCTTTCCTCTCCCTCTTTTTATTTCCTCAAGACCCTCCCTGCATTCTTCAAGAAAATTAGGTATAGAGATGAGCTCAAGTGTCTCCCTGTGTCTGTTTATGTACTCGTCTATTAGCTCGTTGATTATATCGTTTATCCTCTTACCTTCGTACCCTGCTATAGCTCTTAAAAGTCTTGCTTTCTCTTCGCTAAGCCTTACCGTCGTGGTAACTCTCTTCATACGAAGAAATATGACTTCATGATGTCATTAAGTCAAGTTTTCACATCGAGCCTGTGAGCCCTTCCTACAAGCTCTTTGAAGCTCTCCACGCCCTTCTCCTTCATAAAGCTTCTGATCCCCTCTATGACCTTTAGGGGAGACAGGGGATCGTAGAAGTTGGCAGTCCCTATCTGGACAGCTGAGGCCCCGGCGTAGATGTGCTCTAGGGCGTCCTCGTGGGTGGTTATCCCCCCCACACCGATTATGGGAACCCGATGGCCGAACTTCTCGAAGGTCTGCCATATCATCCTCACGGCTATCGGCAGTATCGCCGGCCCCGAGAGCCCTCCGGTCTTCGTGGACAGCTCCGGTCTTTCCTTGTAGATGTTTATCCTCATGCCAAGGAGGGTGTTTATAAGAACGAGACCGTCAGCACCGGAGTCTATGCAGACCTTGGCGAACTCCGTAATATCAGTAACGTTGGGAGAGAGTTTCACGAGAAGAGGCTTCCTTATGTTCTTCTTTATGCTCTCTACCAGGTTCCCCAGGACGATAGGGTCATGTCCGAAAACTATCCCTCCCTTCTTCACGTTGGGGCAGGAAACGTTCAGCTCGTAGGCGACCACCTTCTCCGCGGACTCGAGAGCCTTGCAGACCTCCACGTACTCCTCCTCCGTCTCCCCGAAGACGTTCACTATGAAGTGGGTGTCTAGCTTCTCTATCTCAGGGTAGAGCTCCTTTAAGAACTTCTCTACCCCCGGGTTCTGAAGCCCTATGGAGTTGAGCATACCGCACGGAGTCTCCACTATCCTCGGCGTCTCGTTGCCCTTCCTCGGTCTCAGAGATATTCCCTTCGTAACTACAGCCCCCAGCTTCGAGAGATCGTATATCTCTCTGGCTTCTAAACCGTAGCCGAAGGTTCCGCTGGCGGTCCAGACAGGGTTCTTGAACTTTATGCCGAATAGCTCTACTGAGAGGTCAGGGTCGGCTGCCATATCCTAAATTAGTATAGGTTATTAAGGAGGGGGCTTGGTTGCTGGATAAACTGCCTCTTATTCTATACCTACTTGCTCTCACGGGTGCGGTCGCCTACTTCGTGTACGCCGTTCTGAGGTTCAGGAGAGATCTCAACAGGCCCCTTGTAGAGGCCAGATACTCGGTACCGTCCTACGTTGCTGCTAGCTTAGGGGTTTTCTTTGTACTAGTGGCGCTCCCCTTTTACTACAAAGAGTGGGAAAAGATACCCCGGATATTCCTCGAGAACCCGGCGACCATTACCTTTATAATCTTCACGCTTATAGGTATTGGTTTTCTTCTCTACGCCCTGCGCAAGACTATCAGAGGCATAAGAATTTCAAGGGAGATCGTGATTGAGGAGGAGGAGTTTGCTCCAGGTGGAGCTCTAAGCGGAGTGGTAAGGTTAAAGGGCACGTCTGTCGTGAGAGAGCCACTAAAAGTGAGCCTTGTTCTCCAGCAAGCCTACGTGGTCTCTCAAAGGGAAAAGAGGATAGGCGAGAAGGCTATATGGTCTCAGAGCATAAAAACCTACCCCGTGATCTTCAAAAATTTCGTGGAGATACCTTTCAAGTTCGATCTTGACGATAGCTTTCCTCCAGAGGATAGCTGGAAGGAGGGGTGCGAGCTGGCGCTCGTGGTTGAAGGGGATAAGTTCGGTGTAGAGAGCTTCTTTCTGAAAACAAAGGGAGAGCCGGTAAGTGATATACCCGAAGATCTCCTTGACACGGGGGACGTGCGAAGTGTAGGTGAGATAATAGCTGGTAGGGAGTACGCAAACCCCTGGTATAACTTGGCGATTTCTTCTTTTGTGGTCCTCTTTGCACTATTCATGTGGTTCATGTTCCGTTCCGGACATATCCTTAAAGACCCTTTTTCAGCTATCGCCGGACTTATAGCAAGCGGTCTTGTTGTATTGCTGATCTTCTTCCTGCCAGTGTATATCTTGGCTACAAAACTCAGAAGCGGGTCAGTGGAGGAGAGAGAGAAAGGTGCAAAGGGCGTGTTTGGCTTGGCTGTGCTTTTGATAATATCCTTCGGTGGCGTGTGGGGCTATGCAATATACAGACATCTCAGGGGAGATAGCGATCTGCTGGAGATGATCTTTGATTTAGCCCTCTCGCGTTTGGTGGATGGGATCCTAGGTATGTTCGTGCTGCTGGGGTTGTTCGGTGTGATGGCAGGCATAAGGGGTGCATTGCACAGATCTACTTAAAGGATGCCCTGAAGTGCCTCCTCCCTCTGTCTGCAGGTGGGGCACTCCCCGCAGGGAGGTTCGGTACCTCTGTAGCAGGAGTAGGTCTTCTCGTAAGGGACTCCCAGCTCCTTCCCCAGGAGGGCTATATCCCTCTTGGTCATTCCGAGAAAGGGTGCCCAGACGTGGATTCTGATCTTTTTCTTCGCTGTCAGGATCGAACCCGCGTTTATGGCAGACTCTGCGGCCGTTATGAATTCAGGTCTGCAGTCTGGGTAGGGAGTGTCGAGGGCGTGGACCCCTATCCCTATATGCTCTATCTCTAAGGAGTCGGCGAAAGCGCTCGCTATCGCTAGGAAGTTCAGGTTCCTCATGGGGACCGTGGTTATAGGAGGCTCGTTCTCGGGGTAGTCCTCGGAGGGAACCTCGACGCTCTCGTCTATAAGGGCGCTTCCCTTTATGCTCTTGTATATTGGGAGTCGAACTACTATATGGTCCTCAACCCCTGCAATTTTTGCCAGCTCCCTGGCGTATTTTAGCTCTACCCTGTGCTTCTGTCCGTAGTCGAAGGAGATAGCCCAGACCTTGTCGAACTCCCTCTTTGCGAGCCAGAGAAGCGTGGCCGAGTCCATGC
>JALWEK010000104.1 GCA_027014185.1 Aquificaceae bacterium | reverse complement strand
GGGAATATATACGTGGCAGGGTACAGCTGGAACGGTTCCAATTTTAACATGGTTGTCTGGAAGTTTAACCTGGACGGAACTCCCAGCACGGACTTTAATGGAAAAGAGAAAATCGTTCACGATAATGCTGCAGGGGGTAACGGTGATGACTTCGGCTATTCGATAATTCTGGACAACCAGGGGAAGATACTGGTCGCAGGGTACAGCAAAAACGGTAGTAACAACTTTGATATGGTGATCTGGAGGTTCAATTCTGACGGAACGCTCGATTCAAACTTTGGTTCTCTTTTCAATCAGGGGATAGTTGTTCATAATAATGCTGCGGGCGGAAACGGTAATGATCTCGGTTATTCTATTGCCTTAGACAGCCAGGGGAGGATACTCGTTGCAGGATATAGTGAGGGCAGTGGCACCGGTTTTGATATGGTTATCTGGAGATACAGCTCTGACGGAACACTGGATACGAATTTCGGTAATAACGGACTCGTGGTTTACAATAGCTCGGGCGGTGCTTCCGATGTGGGATATTCAATTACAGTGGACAGTCAGGATAAGATTCTCGTGGCAGGATACAGTTATAGCAACTCCAACGGCAACAATGACCTGGTTATCTGGAAATATAACTCCGACGGAACACCGGATACGAACTTCGGTAATAACGGAATTGTCACCTACAACAACGCTGCAGGCGGTAACGGGAACGATTACGGGTGGTCAATTGTTATAGACGGTCAGGGGAGGATACTCGTTACTGGATTCAGCGAGAATAGTAACACCGATTACGACATGGTGATATGGAGGTTCCTCTCTGATGGATCGCTCGATCCAAACTTCGGAAATAACGGGGTTGTGGTTCATGCAAGCACAGCTGGCGGTAATCTTCACGACCGCGGATATTCTATTACCTTAGATGCTGATGGCAAGATACTGGTGACGGGTGATAGCTTTAACAGCTCTACTAACGAAGACATGGTTATCTGGAGATACATCCCTTAAATCACCGTAGCGGATCTGCGGGGAGGGGAATCCTCCCCGTTGGTTCCACACTTATACCCCCGATGATAGCAGTCATACTTAAGAATTCAATTTACTATATTCTTTACTTAGAAGCCTTTCCACCAAGGAGGAAGAGTTTATGGCAGTAAAGGACATAATGGACGCCCTCAGAGGAGAAAGCCTGGAAGATCTGGGACTGAAGGAGAACCTTGCTCAGCTCGTCAAAGATATAAAGCTCATAGGTGAAGAGCTCGACGTCCTCCTCTACCTCCCCAAGCCCGGTCTCGAAGACGTTCTGAGGGCTAAGGTTCAGCAGGCCCTTTCTGATGTTCCGGATGTCAAGAGTGTGAACGTCAGGTTCGCTCAGGCTCCTCCGGAGCAAAAGCCTCAGATGCCGGTGGGACAGCCCGCCTTCACGAAGAGGAAGGTCCCAGGTATAAAACATCTGGTTGCCGTTGGGAGCGGTAAGGGTGGTGTTGGAAAGTCAACGGTCGCTACGAACCTCGCCCTCGCCCTCGCCAAGATCGGCTACAAGGTGGGACTTCTTGACGCCGATATATACGGCCCTAGTGTCCCAACCCTTCTTGGTCTCAAAGGTGAAAGGGCTACGGTGAACGAGAGGAACAAGATAGTGCCCGTGGAGAAGTTCGGGATAAAGGTACTCTCCATAGGCTTCATGCTCCCCTCCGAGGACACTCCGGTGATATGGAGAGGACCTATGCTCATGAAGGCTCTCACCCAGTTCCTCTTCGACGTAGAGTGGGGAGAGCTTGACTTCCTCATACTCGACCTTCCTCCCGGAACGGGAGACGTTCAGCTCACCCTCGCCCAGAACGTGGAGATGTCTGGGGCTGTGGTGGTTACCACTCCTCAGGATGTTGCACTGGCGGACGTAAAGAAGGCTACCTCCATGTTCAGAGAGGTCCAGATACCGGTCCTCGGAGTTATAGAGAACATGGCTTACTTCATCTGCCCCAGCGACGGGCAGAAGTATTACATATTCGGTAAGGGTAAAGTAGCGGAGTTCGCCTCCGCCTACGGCCTTAAGATACTCGGCTCCATACCTATAGATCCAGAGGTCTCGGAGAGATCTGACAGAGGAGAACCTATAGTTATAGGAAGTCCGGACTCGGAGGTGGCGAGGGCTTTCGTCGGTATAGCGAAGGTTTTGGCACAAGAATTAGAATGAGGAGGTAAGGAAATGTTTGCGAAAAAAGCTGGTGCCAGGGTCGTTTATCTCGATCACATAGCCACAACGCCGGTTGCCGAAGAGGTCTTGGAGGCAATGCTACCCTACTTCAGGGAGAAGTTTGGAAACCCAACCTCCCTACACAGCTTTGGTCAGGAGGCTAAGAAGGCGATAAACGAGGCGCGTGAGAAACTCGCTACCTTGATAAACGCCAACACACCGGAGGAGATAATATTCACTTCAGGAGGCATAGAGGCTAACAACCTCGCCATAAAGGGTATAGCGAGCGCCTACAAGAGAAGAGGAAACCACATAGTTACCACCGAGATAGAGCATCACTCCATACTACACCCCTGCAAGAGTCTGGAAAGGGAAGGCTGGGAGGTCACGTACCTCAAGCCCGACAAGTACGGTCTTATAGACCCGGAGCAGGTCAGGGAAGCTGTAAGGAAAGATACGGTCCTCGTCTCCATAGGGCACTCCAACAGGGAGATAGGAACTATACAAAACATAAAGGAACTGGTGCAGGCTGCGAAGGAGAAGAATCCCAAGGTGGTATTCCACACGGACGCTGCTCCCACCCTCGGGCACTACCCGGTGGACCTGAAAGACTGGGGCGTAGATGCGGCCTCCTTCACAGCTCATCTCATGTACGGCCCTAAAGGCGTTGGTGCCCTCTGGACCAGGAAAGGCGTAAAGGTACGTCCTCTCATAGAAGGAGGAACACAGGAAAGGGGCGTGAGAGCGGGAACCGAGAACGTACCCGGTATAGTCGGCTTCGGTGCTGCCGCCGAGCTCACCATGAAGGAGCTCGATGACAGGATGACTAGACTGGCCAGCTACAGGGACAGGCTCAGGAAGGCCATAGAGGAGAAGCTCGAGTACATAGAGTTCACGGGACACCCTACCCAGAGACTCCCTCACCACCTCTCTCTCATAGTCCACTTCATAGAGGGAGAGGCTATGCTTCTGAGATGCGACCTTATGGGAATAGAGACCGCCTCCGGTTCAGCCTGCGTTTCTCTGGCCCTCAAGCAGTCCCACGTCCTCTTCGCCATAGGGGTTCCCAAGGAGGTCTCGAACGGCTCGATAGTCTTCAGCTTCGGAAGGGAGAACACGGAGGAGGATGTGGAGTATGCGGCCGAAGAGTTTCCCAAGATAGTGAACTGGCTCAGGAGCCTCTCACCCTTCAACCCTGAAAACTGGGAGAAGTACGTAAAGTCGAGGGAAGGAGCTCACTGAAGAGCTCTGGCTCCCCTTTCCCCCTTTTTCAAAACGCAGCAGTAGGGCCTTAACGTGCTTTCTATGTTCACATCTCCGTAGGGCTCCCCGCTTACAGGATCCTTCAGGCTGGGGTTTATCTCCAGCATCGGAACGAGTACGAAGTCCCTCTCCTTTATCAGGGGATGTGGGATCTTCAATTCATCGGTCTCCACAACCTCGTCCTCGTACAGGAGTATGTCTATATCTATCTCCCTCGGGCCCCAGCGGAAGCGTTCCTTTCTACCTACCTTTTTTTCGATGAGCTTCAGCTCTTTAAGGAGTGCATGTGGATCCAGTCGGGTGTAAAGCTCGAGAACGCAGTTGAGGAAAGGTTCTTGGTCCTCAACTCCCCAAGGCTCACTCTCGTAGATAGTCGATATCTTGCCGATCTCTCCCAGATCTTTCAGCCTACCTATAGCGGTGAGTATATAGTGTAGCCTATTACCTACGTTGCTACCCAAACCGAGCAGGACCCTTTTCCTTGACTCCATGACTCTGAGACCTAAAATTAATAAAACCCAAATCGAGGAGTCAAAGATGAACCTACCCAAGTTAAGGATAAGACACATCGAGGTGGATATCCCCATAATCCAAGGCGGGATGGGTGTGGGTATCTCCTGGGAGAGGCTCGCCGGTTCCGTTGCGGCAACCGGGGCCATAGGAGTAGTCTCGGCAGTAGGAACCGGCTACAGGCATCCTGACCTCGTTAAGAGGGATAAGTTCGGAAGGCCTGTCGGATCCATCAATACCCATCACCCTGAAGCTCTCAAGAGGATAATCAGGGAGGCTAAGGAGATATCGGGGGGCAGAGGTGCTATAGGTGTGAACATCCTCGCGGCTATAACCGATTACGGCAGGGTTGCGAGGGATGCGGCCGAAGCGGGAGCTGATCTGATAATCTCCGGTGCTGGACTCCCCCTGTCGCTTCCCCAGTACGTGGAAGGTTACGATGTAGCCCTGGTTCCCATAGTATCTTCTGCGAGAGCTCTCAACCTTATATGCAGAACCTGGGAGAGGAGGTACGGGAGGCTTCCGGACGCCGTCGTCTTGGAGGGCCCGAAATCGGGTGGACATCAGGGCTTTAAGTACGAGGACTGCTTCAAGCCCGAGTTTCAGCTGGAAAACCTGGTCCACAGCGTTGTTGAGGAAGCGAAGAGGTGGGGAGATATACCGGTTATAGTGGCGGGAGGAGTGTGGAGTTACAGGGATATACTCTGGTATCTGGAGAGGGGAGCGGCCGGTGTTCAGATGGCTACGCGTTTCGTTGCTACCCATGAGTGCGATGCACCGCTGATATACAAGGAGATAGTCCTGAACGCCAATGAGGAGGACATCATCCTACTCAAGTCCCCGGTTGGATACCCCCTCAGGGTTATAAAGACCCCGTTCATAGAGAGACTCTTGGCTGGTGTTAACGGGTGGAACGGATGTGTCTCGAACTGTGTAACGCCCTGCAACAGAGGAGAGGAGGCTAAGAAGGTGGGTTTCTGCATAGCGGACAGGCTGGGTGCAGCGTGGCTAGGCAACTACGAGGAAGGGATCTTTATAATCGGTGCCAACGGACATCTCCTCAAAAAGCAGGGGATAGTTCACGTCAAGGAACTTATAGATATGCTTACCGGCAAGAGGCCGGATCCAACGCTCGATCCAGAACCTAAAAGGGTCACGGTGTCCTGATCGAGGTAAGAAACCTTCTGTCAGTTCCATCCCTTCTGTAGGAGGGGAAGGTATTCGAGCACACGGTGCAGTGCTCGTACGTTCCTATCATCTTTACCCCGAGCTCCTTTAGCTCGGCTACCACCGAGTTCTGCAGATCCATGTACAGGCTTCCACCTCTCTCCTCAACGTATCTGGGGAAGATCCTTTTGAACTCCTCTCCAACCTGGTAACAGCAGGCCTTGGCACAGGGCCCCACGAAGAGGAACAGATCCTCCACAGGCTCGTAGCTCGAGAGCACCTCTAGGAAGTTCTCCAGTATTCCGGAGGCGAGCCCCCTCCAGCCCACGTGGGCCACCCCGAACCATTCGTGGCCTACCGCCACCACCGGGGCGCAGTCTGCCGTCCTAACGCCTATCTCTACATCTCTCAGGTTTGTTACCACGGCGTCTCCTATCAGTGGAGGCTGGGGGAAACTTGTGAGCTTAAGAACCCTGTTGGTATGCTTTTGAACGGGGATGTAGAGCCTCTCGTGTTTTTTCCATCTTGTCTTTACCTCTACTACCTTTCCCCTAAGCTCGAAGGAGTACCTCAGCCCTTCAGCTTTCTCGCCTTCTCTGATGTCTTCTCCACGCATCTCATAACCGTTCCCTTAAATCCTTTCCTCTCCAAGTACGCTATCCCCTCTACCGTGGTTCCTCCCGGGGATGTGACTTTAGTTATCCACTCGTTCGGGTTCCCCCCGAGCTCCTTCAGGAGCTGGGAACTCCCAGAGACAGTGTCGAGGACGATTCTCAGAGCATCCTCGTATCCGAAGCCTTCCTTTACCCCCGCCATCGCCAGAGCGTCTATGAAGGAAAAGATGAAGGCGGGAGAGCTCCCCGCGATGGCTGTGAAGCTGTCGAAAAGGTCTTCCTGGATCTCGTAAAGGCTGCCGCAGGTGGAAAACAGGTTCAGTATCCGGGAAAATTCTTCCTCAGAGAGCTTACCGTTCTGGGCTACCGCTATTGTTCCCCTGCCTACAAGAACGTTTATATTCGGCATCATCCTGATTATCTTTCCGTCCGTGCCGACCACCTCCTCTATGGTTCTTATATCCACGCCCGCCGCTATGCTGATGAGGACCTTATCCTCTATCGAGTCCTTTACAGCTTCTAGGACTCCCTTCAGGTCTTTGGGTTTCACGGCAAGCAGAATAAGGTCGCTCTCGCCGAGCAGGAAGTGAAGATCTTTGGCAACGCCGAAGCCCTCTTCCAAAGCCCTCTCCCTCCTCTCACCACTTATCTCGAACACGGTGATGTTTTCCCTTCCCACCGATCTCGAGAGAGCCTTCGCGAAGGCACTCCCCATGTTCCCGTAACCAACTATCCCCACTCTCATCCGAACCTCTCCCTGAACCTTTTCTCAAAACCATCGTAATCCGAACAGACGACGAAAACCTCCTGTACGGAGGTTCCGTTCTTGTAAAGGAGCTTGTACCCGCTCAGTGTCCTGTACTTAAGGAATATCCCCTTGGACCCTCTTCCCCTGTTCTGCCTGACTATCCTCCCCGGTATTATGCTCTCCACCTCTTCCCATCCCTCCATCTCCGAGAGGAATCTCTCGAGGCCTTCTAAAAGGTGGTGTTCGGTCTTGAGCTTGCCGCTTCTGTTCCTGTGCATGTATAATAAGATAGCTTAGAACGCACCCTTCCCGCTTGGGTTGCCCTCTTCAGGGTTCATCGGGAAGGGGAGGCAAAACCCAAGGAGGTGTAAGATGGCTGTAGTTTCCATGAAGGAGCTCTTGGAGGCGGGTGTCCACTTCGGACACTCCAAGTCCAGATGGAACCCAAAGATGGCCCCCTACCTTTACGGGGTCAAGAACGGCATCCACATAATAGACCTCAACAAGACCCTCGTCCTGCTGGAGGAGGCCTACAACTTCGTCTCCGACAGCGTGGCCCAGGGGGCTGAGATCATATTCGTAGGGACGAAGAGACAGGCCAAGGAGATCATAAAGGAGGAGGCCGAGAGGTGCGGGGCCTTCTACGTTAATGAGAGATGGGTGGGAGGACTTCTTACCAACTTCCAGACTGTCAGGAAGAACCTCCAGAAGCTCAGCAAACTCGAGATGATGGAGGCTGAAGGGGTCTTCGAGGTCCTTCCCAAGAAGGAGGTCAGGAGACTCAGGAGGCAGATGGAGAGGCTCAGGAAGCTCTACGGCGGCATAAGGAACATGGAGAGGCTCCCAGACATAATGTGGGTAGTGGACACGGTGAGGGAGTCCATAGCGGTCCTGGAAGCCAAGAAGTTGGGAATTCCTGTGGTTGCCATAGCCGACTCCAACTGCGATCCCGATCTCATAGACTACATAGTTCCCGGAAACGACGACGCCATAAAGTCCATAAAGCTCCTTACCTCGAAGATAGCTGACGCCGTTGTGGAAGGAAAGACCAGAAGGGAGAGCGCTGAAGAGGTGGAGGCCAAGAAGGAGAGGAAGGTGGTCACGGTTGAAGAGCATGAGAAGGAGCTCTTCGAGAAGGCCATGGCTATGTCTGAGAAGTACGAGGAGATAGACAAGGACACCACGGACTACGAGTGATGTTTATGGGTATTCTCTCCCTCGTTTGTCTTGCCCTGTGTGGCATCGTAGTGTCTTACTTTATCGTGAAGATTAAAGGAATGGAGGTTAGAGATGGCGGTCAGTATGGCTGACGTTAAAAAACTCAGAGAGATGACCGGCGCCGGTATGCTTGACTGCAAGAAGGCCCTCGAGGAAGCCGGCGGAGACATAGAGAAGGCCAAGGAGATCCTTAGAGTAAAGGGTCTCGCGAAGGCCGAAAAAAAGGCGAGCAGGGAAACCAAAGAGGGTATAGTGAGGGTGAAGGTAACCGAGGACAGGAAGAAGGGTGCTATGATAGAGCTAAACTGCGAGACCGACTTCGTAGCCAGAAACGAAGAGTTCCAGGCACTGGCCGACGAGATCCTCGAACATATTCTCTCTACCGAAGATAACGCGAACAGAGAGGGAGAGGGAACGGATATCCTGGGCCAGAAGTTCTACGGGGATGAGGCCAAAACTATCGAGGAGATCATAAAGGAGGCCATAGCCAAGATAGGTGAGAACATAAGGCTCTCAAGATACTGCAGGTACGACACTGAGGACTACCTGCACTCTTATGTCCACGGTGGTGGAAGGATAGGGGTCCTCTTGGAGTTCAAAGCTCCAAACCTGGATGATAAGGTTCTCAGACTTGTTCAGGACGTTGCGATGCAGATAGCGGCGATGAGGCCCGAGTTCGTGAGCGTGGAGACTATACCCCAGGAGGTCCTCGAAAGGGAGAAGAACATCCTGATGGAGCAAGCCCGCCAGGAGGGCAAGCCAGAACACATACTCGAAAAGATAGTACAGGGAAAGCTGAAGAAGTTCTACCAGGAGAAGGTCCTCCTCGAGCAGCCCTTCATCAAGGACGATAAGAAGAGCGTGGGCAAGGTGATAGAGGAGTCTGGACTCGGCGTAGAGATAAAGAGGTTCTGCAGGTTCGAGCTCGGCGGTATCTGATGGAGGAAAAGCCCAAATACAGGAGGATTCTGCTTAAGCTCTCCGGTGAGGCCTTCGCCGGGGATCAGGGGTACGGTATAGATCCGGACTTTCTGGAGTACATATCCCACGAAATCAAATCCGTTCACGACCTCGGCGTTGAGGTGGCCATAGTTATAGGCGGGGGAAACATATTCAGAGGCTTTCAGGGAGAGGATATAGGGATAGACAGGGCCACCGCCGACTACATGGGTATGCTGGCCACCGTTATAAACGCCCTCGCCCTCCAGTCGGCCTTGGAGAGACACGTCAGCATTCCCACCAGGGTCCTTTCGGCGATAGAGATGAGGCAGGTCTCCGAGCCCTACATAAGGAGGAGAGCCGTCAGGCACCTTGAGAAAGGCAGGATAGTTATCTTCGCCGGCGGAACGGGAAACCCCTTTTTCTCCACCGATACCGCCGCCGCGCTGAGGGCCGCGGAGATAGATGCGGAGGTCCTCTTAAAGGCCACGAAGGTGGGAGGCATATACGACAAGGATCCTGAGAAGCATCCCGACGCGGTCCTGATAAAGGAGATAAGCTACCTTGAGGTTATAAACAGGGGAATAAGGGTGATGGATCACACCGCCCTTACGATGTGCAGGGAGAACAAGATACCCATAATAGTCTTCAACATAAAGGAGAGGGGAAACCTAAGGGCCGTGGTTCTTGGGGAGGATGTTGGTTCGGTCGTGAGAGGTTTATAATAATTAACCATGGTACAGGAGATAGAGGACATCCTCAAAGAGACAGAGAAGGATATGCAGAAGAGCGTCCAGCACTTCAGAAACGAGATAGCCGGTATAAGGACTGGAAGGGCTTCAACGGCGCTAGTTGAGGAGCTCAAGGTAGAGTACTACGGCTCGAAGGTACCGCTGAAGCAGCTCGGGACTATATCCGTCCCAGAGCCTACCCAGATAGTGATACAGGTGTGGGATACGAACTCGATTTCCGCTATAGAGAAGGTTATAAGGGAGGAGCTGAACCTCAATCCGAACACCCAGGGGAACGTTATCAGGATAAACCTGCCGCCGCTTACGGAAGAAAGGAGGAAAGAGCTCGCGAGGATGCTCCACAAGCTCGCCGAGGAGGCGAGGGTGGCGGTGAGGAACCTAAGGAGGGATGCCAAGGATATGATAGAGGAGCTCGAAGGTATATCCGAGGACGAGAAGAAGCGGGCCCTCGACAGACTCCAGAAAATCACCGACAGGTACATAGAGGAGATAAACAAGCTCCTGGAAGCGAAGGAAGAGGAGATAATGACCGTATGATGATAAACAGGGAGGTTCTAGTAGGTATCCTGTTCGCCCTGCTCTTGGCGGCCCTGGTGGGCGGTTTCAACTACTGGAAAAGATACCAAGAGAAGAGGATGGACGAGCTCGCCTCCCTTATATACCTCTACGAGCGGGGAAAGCTGAGTAAGGAAGATCTGGAGAGGAAGCTGAAAGGAACACCGCTGTACCCTTACTTTATCATAATCAGCGGAGACGATCCTTCCGAGGCGATCCCTTACGTTGATGACGAGCAGCTGGGATCCCTCCTCAGGGAAAGGAAGGCTTACGCTCTCTACAGGGAGAAAAACTATGCGGACGTTCTAAAGTCGCTTGAGAGTATAGACAAGGAGAAGTTCAACTACCCCTCAGCCCTCCTTCTGAAGGCCTTCACCCTCCAGGCGAAGGGCGACATTAAAGGGGCTAAGGAGATCTACGACCAGCTCTCTAAAGATTACAAGGATACCTACTTCGGTAGGATAGCCTACGGCTTTCTCCTCTCCCTTAAGGATTAACCTGGGAGTGCGGGGGCTGGCTTTAGCCTCACGATGAACTTGGTTCCATCCTCCTTCAGAACCTCGACGGCCTTCAGAGTTCCGGCCTCTTCCTCCACGTATATCTCGGTGGGGTTCTGGATTAGATGATCGTGCTTTCCTTCAGCGAACTGTATCTCGAACACGTTGTCCTTTGGGTCGTAAGATAAGCCTTCTAGGAAGGACCACTCCACCTCTACCTGATCTCCGAGCTCCTCACTTACAACCTCCAGCTGACCTTCCACCCCTTTCAGGTTCTTAGAGACAGCATCGAAGTACTTCTCCCATTCCGTTTTGTTAAGTTTTTTCGTGGCCATCTTCCCACCTCCTCCAAGGAATATTCTAGCACGCCGGTAAAATAGTTCCCATGCCCCTTATACTTTTGACAAACGATGACGGTTACTTCTCCGAGGGTATAAGGGCCCTTAGGGAGGCTCTGAAGCCCCTCGGCAGGGTGGTTGTAGTAGCTCCCGACAGGAACCTGAGCGGCGTGGGCCACTCCCTCACCTTCACGATGCCCCTGAAGCTGAGAAAGGTCGAGGAGGACTACTACACGGTCGTGGACGGAACCCCCGCCGACTGCATCCATCTCGGTTACTACGTGATCCTTGAGGGTAAAAAGCCCGATCTTGTCTGCGCAGGGATAAACGAGGGTCCTAACCTGGGAGAGGACATAACCTACTCGGGGACCGTTTCGGGCGCCATGGAGGGGAGGATCTTGGGGATACCCTCCGTCGCCTTCTCTGCCTTTGGTAGGGAGGATATAATGTTTCCGGAGATAGCCAAGTCCTGTAAAAGGGTCGTGGAGAAGGTCCTGGAGGGGGGAATTCCAGAAGATACGTACCTAAACGTGAACGTCCCGAACCTCAGAGAGGAGGAGATAAGGGGTATAAAGATTACAAGGCAGGGCAAGAGGAAGTCTAAGGCGAAGGTCTGTAAGTACAGAGCC
>JALWEK010000103.1 GCA_027014185.1 Aquificaceae bacterium | reverse complement strand
CTCCCCATAAGGAGGTTTCACGAGAAGCGCCCTTCCGGGCTGGACGTGTTTGGTGGCCTCCCTTATGGTCCTCACGTCCTTGCTGAAAGAAAGCTCTGGAGGCTTTGCTCTCCTCCCCTCCATCTTCTTGAGTTCCTCCTCCGTGTAATAGGCCTTCGTGAGGACAACTATGGTAAGCCTCCACACGTCCCCGGTCTTCCTCACACTCACGAGCTCCCAGTAATAGATATTGGGAAGGTCGAGAGGGTAAAACTTCTTCACGAGCTCCTCCAGAAGGCTCTCCTCGCTGTCTTCCTCGGGCTCCAGAAGGAGATCCCTTATAGCTCCTTTCAGGATGTCGCTCCTCTCTCTGGGGTCTGACGTCAGAGAATAGACCTTAGCCACGAGGTCGTCGAGGACTTCCGATAGCCCGCTCTCTATAACGAGGTCTATCCTGTCCACGGTGGGAACGCTGAAAAAGACCTCCCCGTTGGAGCTCTCCCCCTCGAAGGTGGCAAGATCCCACAGATGGACGAGCTCTTTGAAGTAGAACCTGTACTCAGTCGTTACTTTCATGAACACCTCCAAAAACATGAGTGATTATCACGAACTCCCTCTCACACCTTCGGCAGAAGACCACGAGGCCGGTTTGTCCCCTCCCGTGGATGTGCTCTATCCTGTCCAAGTGCTCGTTGGAACCGCACAGAGGACAGAAGGTATCCGTAAAGACGTCGGATCTCATGAGGGCTTACCTCCCTTAGCAATTTCTGTGCCAAAGGCAGAGTGCTTTAGAGCTATCTCCTGAGTCCTGAACTCCTCCGGCTTCCCATCCTCGCCTATCATCACGTGCTTGATTACGATCTTCACCTCCCCCTCAGAGGCCTTTAGCTCTTTCTCAAGTTTTTCGAGCTTAGTTCTTAACCTCATAATCTATCCTCCCGTTGGTGTTCACTATCTCCTCAAGCCTCCTGATCCTCTCCTCGAGCTCCCCTACCTCTATGAGCTCCTTGGCGAGCTTGAGAGCATAGACTATAGCGTTAGCCCTTTTGGGATCCATATCCCCCTTCATGAGCTCCCTGACAACTTTCCTCACCACCCTGTTTATCTCCTCCGCTGTTTTTAGCTTAGGGATCCTCAACTTGTCCGCCATATTACTCCTCCTTGCTGTGTTTTAAGGTGAGCTTAAGAGATTGCTCTAAAGGTTGAGGCTCATGATTTTTCTTTGAAGGAATACCCCCTATCTCTCTAAGGACTTTTTTAGCCTCTTCGTAGGGGAGGACTAAACAGATAAGGTCTTTCTTTCCCTTCTCCCTTACCACTCCTATGAAAGCCTTGCCTTCCTTTTTAGCCTTCCTGTACTCTTCCCTCATCATGGATATGACCGAGACTGACTTCCTCAGCTTGCACTCTATGACAGCCGAGGGGTGGATGATGTCTCCTAGTCTCCCCTCCCCGCTGTCGGAGACGTTGTTAGAGCCTGAGAGGGGATTTCTCCTCGATCCTACCCAGCCTGCTACTTCTCTCTCCCATGCCTTCCAGAGCTTATCCATCTTCCAACCTCTCCCAAAACTTCAGAAATGCTTTTACCTCCCCTGCCTTCTCCCTCCTGATGTCCGTTCCTTCGGGCTCTTCTCCCATTCCCCTCCATCTCCTGAGGGCGTTGTAGAGGGGAGTGTAGTCAAAGTAGATCTCCCTGTTGTCAGGGAGGGCGTATATCTCCTCCCTGTCGGAGAAGGTATAGACCTTTACCTCTTTGCTGAGGAGCTCTTCGAGCTTTTCGAGCTTCCTCTTCACACTCATTCCCTGATCCTCCCCTTGAACTTCTCTCCCGAGGGCTTTATCTTATTCTTGATGCTATCGGTTAGCTCCCCGGGAGCGGAGCCGGTAGCAGCAGTGGTCCTACCCGGGGATAGGCCACGCGCCATTATCAACTCTTTCAGGTTAAACCCTTGACTTCCTCTCACGTTCAGCCTCCGCAGAGAGTCTGTCTGCTATCTCCCCGACATGGAGCGCTGAGGGTATCATCTTGAGAACGTCCCTTATCTCCCTGAGGGTCTCATTCAGGAGCCTCAAAGAGGCGTTGATGTCCTGGAGCTGGCTGGCTATGATGAGGTTAGCGTCCTTGACTGCCATCTTTCAACCTCCTCTCAAAATCTGATGAACTCTCCTGTGGCTATGTCCCTGAGGTCAGAGACCAGATAACTGGCCTTCAGCCTCAGCATATCCCTGTCCCCGTTGAGATAGAGCACGTAAGAGAGCTCTTCCCCGTCGTAGGAGACAACACTCTTATCGCTTCCCTCGAGGCTATCCTGGGCCTGAGCTTGGGCTTGCCTTTAGAGAGTATCTTCTTCTGGAGGTTGGGAGGAAGGGATAGGAATATTCTCTCTGCCTCTGCTTTGAATTCCCTGTAGAGCTTCATGAGCTGTTCTTTGGTCTCTACCTCTCCCTCTATGGGCTTCTGGGTAAAGATGTCTATCTCCCCATACTGGCTTCCAAAGGTCTGACATACCTTGAGGATTGGGATTAGTGCCTCTATCTCCTTGTCCGTGAGGTCAAGAAGATAAAGGGCAAGCTCTTCGGGAGAGGCGAAGGTTCCGTAGGGGTGGAGGGTGAGGGGATAGGATAGCTTGAGGGGATTTATGCCGTGGTCTTTGAAGATCTGTAGGCAGGATTTGAGGCGCTCCTCGAGGGCGCTCATGTCTCATCCTCCTTGAACATATCCTTAAGGAGCCGACTGACTTCTTCCTTTACCTCGTCCGATGCGCTTTCAGATACCCCCGATTTCTCCGAACCGTTGGGGCAGTTGAGTTTTCCTATTGTGGTATCAGGCTGAGAAGTCTCTAACCCTTGAGGCTCTTGAGTTTTCCTGTTTTCCGGGTATATATATAAGATAGGAAAACAGGAAAACTGGGCTGGGTCTATCAGCCTGCGGTAAATCTTAGCGTTCCTTTCCGCTTTGACTACATCCCATAATTTGCCTGTGTACTTGTCAAGAATACTAAGAAGCTTCTCTCTACGGTGAGGTATATCCTCGTGATGAGCTTTAAGGTAGTCAGCTACAGCCGAAAGGAGATCTCCCTGCTTTCTACCTTCCGGCGGAAGGAGTTTAAGGATAGCTTCGGCGATGATCATCTCTGCTTCTTGCTTAGGAGGTAAGGAGACCTTCAAGTTCAGGTGTTCATCAATTTCAAAGGAAACCTGAGGCTTGACAGGTATTCGGTCTTTAAAACACTCGAAGGTTAGCTTGTTTCCATTTTTGTGCAGGCGATAGGCCACATCAACCGCATCTACTACGGTCGTGTTATTCTTGTAGGGATTGTCGTCATCAACTTTCTTTGGAAGGTGATGGAGGATCAGGACTGTGTGTCCTGCTTCCCTCACGTCCATCAGCTCACTCATGACATCGTTCATCTCTTTATCAGAGTTCAGTTCCGCCCCTTTCGAGAAGTTCTTGAGGGTGTCCACGATGACGATCATGTGGTTCCAGGTCTTGAGCTCCTTTTTAAGCGCCTTCCACACCTCTGACTTGTGGTGTAAAGCATGAATTGCACGAGTGATATAAAAGAGCTCCTTTCCCAGCGAACCTTGGAGCCCTGCCTGTAAGATGCGTTCTTTGAGGACACTCCGGGAGTTATCCAAATCAAGATACAGGACCTTATGACCGTTGTTTATTAGGTGTTTGGCTAAGGCGAGGGCTGAGAGGCTCTTACCTCCCCCAAAC
>JALWEK010000102.1 GCA_027014185.1 Aquificaceae bacterium | reverse complement strand
GGTTTATCGTGGGTGGCGAGATAGAAGGCTACGTAAAACCAGGAGCTCTCAACAGGAGGGAGTGCAGGTTCGACCTCAGAAAGGTTAAGGAATCGGAGGAGTTTACCTTCGACTCTGGGAACGGGAAAGCTTACACCTGGGCGAAGGCGGCCAGGTACAGGGGTCTTCCCTTCGAGACGGGTCCGCTCGCCAGGCAGGTGCTGTCCAGGGATCCTCTTGTAAAGGAGCTCTACAGGAGGTTCGGAGACTCTGTTATGGTAAGGGTGGTTGCCCGTATGCGGGAGCTTGTAAAACTCCTCCTTCTGATAAGGGAAGACCTGAAGGCTATAAACCTGAAGGAGCCCTCTTGGGAGAGGCCTCCCGTTGATACTAAGACCTTCAGCGGTCGGGGAGTTGGCGTGGTGGAGGCGTCGAGGGGAACCCTGATCCACGAGGTTGTCGTTGAAGAGGGGAGAATTAAGAGCTACAACATAATAACACCAACCGTCTGGAACCTAGGCCCGAGGGACGGAAAGAATTTGGGTGTAGTTGAGAAGGCCCTTTTGGGCTTGGACTCGTCTCTCAAAGCCCAGATAGTTCTCAGGAGCTTCGATGTCTGTTCGGTCTGCACGAGCCACTAGGCCTTCGCCATCCTCTTCCTCTTGCTCAGGACGAACTCCCTCACACCGCTGAGATCCCTGGTGTTCAGGATGACGTCCGGTGTGGCCCATCCTCTTCTGGCGATCCCGACGCCGACCTTCATGTAGGGCAGATGTGCCACCGAGTGGGCGTCGGTAACTATGGCCATCATAACGCCGCTCTCCACACACTTCCTTATGTTCTCGGGCGATAGATCTACCCTGAAGGTGTTTATCTCCAGGGCTGTGCCAGTTTCCTTCGCCATCTCTATAACCTTCTCCATATCGAGCGGGTATCCCTCCCTCTGGCCGTAGGCCCTTCCCGTAGGGTGTCCTACGAGGTTCACGTAGGGGTTTTCCATAGCCTTGAGGATCCTGTATGTGTTGTCCTGGTTGAACCTAGAGTGGATCGAAGCTACCACAAAGTCGAACTCCTCCAGGACCTCGTCCGGAAGGTCGAGGCTCCCGTCGGGCAGGATGTCCACCTCAGCACCTCTTAGGATGTAAAAGCCCTTAGGGTTGTAAACTCTGTTGAGCTTATCTATTATCCTCCACTGCTCTCTGTACCTCTCAGGTGTCAGGCCGTTCGCCACCCTCGCACTCTGGGAGTGGTCCCCCACCACTATGTACTGGTAGCCCAGCCTGTAAGCCTGCTCCACCACCTCCTCGATAGGGTTTATCCCATCACTCCAGTTCGTGTGAACGTGGAAGTCCCCCTTTATATCCTTCAGCTCTACGAGCTCGGGCACCCTGTTCTCGAGGGCGAGCTCTATCTCACCCCAGTTCTCCCTTATCTCCGGAGGTATCCACTGCATCCCTACCAGCCTATAAACCTCCTCTTCCGTCTCTCCACCCAGCCTCTCGTCGGTGTCTGCCCTGAACACGCCGTACTCGTTCACCTTGAGTCCCTTCTCCTTGGCTATGTCCCTGATCCTTATGTTGTGCTCCTTAGATCCCGTAAAGTACTGGAGGGCCGCGCCCCAGCTCTTGGGTTCTACCGTCCTGAGATCCACCTGCCTTCCGCTCTTGAGGACCACGCTCGACTTGGTCTCCCCCTTTGCTAGGATCTTGCTCACCTCCGGGTACTTTACGAAGTGCTCGTGTATCCTCCTCCAGTCCCTCTTCTCGGCGGCCACGAGTATGTCTATGTCCCCTATCGTTTCCTTCATCCTCCTGAGGCTCCCCGCTATAGAGATCTCTTTTATGCTCTCTTCCTTTTTCATGTACTCGACAACGTCCTCCGCCATCGGGTATGCCTCTATAAGGGGTATCCTCTCCTGAACGCTCCTCCACAGCTCTATCCCCTTCAGGATGTTCTCTACCTTCTTAGGACCGAAGCCCGGGAGTTTGGCTATGGAGCCGTCCTCGAGTGCCTTTATGAAATCCTCTTTGGTCCTAACGCCGAGCTTGTCGTAAGCTACCCTGAGAGTTTTAGGCCCCACACCGGGGACGTCCATGAGGTCGAGAAGGTCCTCGGGAACCCTCTTCCTGAGATCTTCGTACTTCTTTACAGTCCCCGTCCTTATGAACTCCTCTATCTTCAGCATCGTGGAAGAGCCTATGCCAGGAAGTCTCGAGAGCTTACCCGTCCTGTAGAGCTCCTCCACGTCCTCGGGGAGTTCGGATATAAGGTTCGCGGCCCTCCTGTAGGTTCCTATCCTGTAGGGGTTGTCTCCCAGGAACTCGAGTATGTCGGCTATCTTCTCGAATATCCTCGCCAGCTCCTTGTTCTTCTTGTGCATGAGATTAATTTAGCATCGAGGGAAGGGTTTTGAAATCCTTTGGGTTATCATTATATCCTTAAGGTCTAATACGCGGAGGTATCGGTATGGAAGCTGACCTCGTGATAATAGGAGCTGGAAGCGGAGGATACGAGGCTGGTATATACGCCTACAGGAGAAAGATGAGGACGGTCCTAGTGGAACTCTCCCCCGAGAGCGTGGGCGGGAACTGTCTTAACAAGGGTTGTATCCCTTCCAAGTACATGAGGCACGGAGCGCATATACTGGACAAGCTGGAGATAGGTGAGCGCTGGGGAATAAAACCTAAAGGTATAGATCTAGATTATGGAAGTCTGAAGAGGGGTAGGGATGAGGTTGTGGTTACTATAAGGGAGAACTTTAAGAAGTTCGCCCAGCAGATAAACCTTCCCATAATCTACGGAAGGGGGGTTATAAAGGATCCCAACACGGTATTCGTGGAAGGGGCGGAGGTAACGATAAAGACCAAGTTCATACTTCTTGCTACCGGATCCAGACCCGTGGCCGTAGGGGATCTCGTCCCGGACGGGAGATACGTGGTGGACACAGATCAGATATGGGATATAGACTTTATACCGAAGAAGATCCTGATAGTGGGCGGAGGTGCGGTAGGAGTTGAATTCGCCTACATCTTCAAGAAGTATGGGTCGGAGGTAGTCCTCGTTGAGCTCAAGCGCAGGATCCTTCCCTCCGACGACATACCCGAGGACTCTGCCAGATACCTTGGAAGGAAGTTAAAACAGCTCGGGGTGGACATAAGGACCAAGACAACTGTGGAGAGCTGGGAGAAGACCTCGGAAGGCATCAGGGCCAAGCTCTCAGACGGGACGGAAGTAGAGGCGGACTTCATACTCCTTGCGGTGGGAAGAAAGCCCAACACGAAGGGGATAGGCCTCGAGGAGGTGGGTGTGGAGCTGGACGAGAGGGGGTTTGTGAAGGTAAACGAGTTCTCCCAGACGAGCGTTCCCAACATCTACGCCTGCGGGGACATAACCTCTCCCCTTATGCTCGCCCACAAGGCCATGTACGAAGGAAAGATAGCTGTGAACCACATGCTCGGCGGAACCGACTGGAAGAGGGACGACAGGATCGTTCCCAAGATCATATACTCTGCCTTCGAAGTTGCGAGCGTGGGCCTTACCGAGGAGCAGGCTGAGGACGAGGACTACGAGGTCCTGGTAGGGGTTACCTCCTTCGTTACGAACCCCAAGGCCATGGACGATGGGGAGAACGAAGGCTTCGTCAGGATAGTGGCCGACGAAGATACGGGAAAGATCCTGGGATGCCACATAGTGGGCCCGAACGCCGGAGAGCTGATCCATCAGGTGGTTCACATGATGAGGGACCACAAGGACGTGGAGTTCGCCTCCAAGACCATGTACTCCCATCCCTCTCTCTCGGAGGCGATAGGTCAGTCCGCCTCGGAGATATACTACGGACCGATAACCTGGGTCAAGAGGTAACTCCCTTTACAAGCTCCACAACGGAGCTGACTATAACGCTGTTGGGGACAACGGTTTCGGCCCCGAGCTCCTTGGCCCTGGTCTGAAGCTGGATGTTCTTGTGTCCGCAGTAGGCAACGACCTTTATATCCGGTCTTTCCCTCTTTAGGTTCTCCAGAAGCTCGATCCCTCCAAAGCCTTCGAGGTTTATAACAGCAGCCTCTATATCCTGGTTGGCCTCCAAGATCTCCTTCGCCTTGTTCCATCTGCTGGCGGTGAAGACTTCCCAACCTTGGGACTTCAGGAGGGAGCTTACCTTGGAAGATGTTATTAGGTTTGAGTCCGAGAGAAGTACCTTCATGACCAGCTTAGAACCTTGCCTCGCAGGTGTGATCGTACTCTATAAGTTCTTTTATCTTCGGCTCCTCACCGCAGAGAGGACACTTGGGATCTTTTCTGAGCTTCACTTTCCTGAAGTCCATCGAGAGGGCGTCCATGACGAGGAGTTTGCCGATAAGCGGCTCTCCTATACCGAGGAGCACCTTTATCGCCTCGGTGGCCTGTATGCACCCCATTATCCCGCCGATCGAGCCCAGGATCCCCGCCTCCTGACAGGAAGGTACCATTCCTGGAGGAGGGGGCTCGGGAAAGAGACACCTGTAGCAGGGGGAGTTCTCCTTGTCCTTGAAGTCGAAGACGGTGCACTGGCCCTCGAACCTGAGCATCGCTGCAGAAACCAGGGGCTTACCTGCAAAGTAGCAGGCGTCGTTTATGAGGAACCTGGTGGGGAAGTTGTCCGTCCCGTCCAGCACTATGTCGTAATCCTTTATCAGATCCATTATGTTCTCTTTATTGACCATCTGATTGTAGGTGATCACCTTCACGTCGGGATTGAGAGCCTCGAGGGTCTTCTTGGCGGACTCCACCTTGGGAACACCCACCCTCTCGGTGGTGTGAAGTATCTGCCTCTGGAGGTTCGAAAAGTCTACAACGTCGTAGTCCACTATCCCTATAGTCCCGACTCCAGCGGCCGCAAGGTAAAATAATGCCGGCGATCCCAAGCCTCCAGCACCTATCACGAGGACCTTGGACTTTAGGAGCTTCTCCTGTCCTTTGCCGCCTACCTCGGGCAGGATTATGTGCCTCGCGTACCTCTTGATCTGCTCTTCGGTGAACTGGAACATGCTTAATATGATACAGAGTTTCGCAGGTTTTACAACCTTCCGGGTCATATAATTGAGGTATGAAGGTAAGGATAGGGACCAGGAAGAGCAAGCTCGCCCTGTGGCAGGCCAACTTCGTTAAGAACTTCCTCGAGAGAAGATGGGGCATCGAGGTAGAGCTAGTCAAGATCACTACCACAGGAGACAAGATCCTCGACTCGCCCCTCGCAAAGATAGGGGGTAAAGGGCTCTTTGTGAAGGAGATAGAGCAGACCCTCCTGGAGGGGAGTATAGACCTGGCGGTTCATTCTCTAAAGGACGTTCCCATGATAATACCTGAGGGCCTGACCCTCGGGGCGATAACCGAAAGGGAACATCCCTTTGACGTTCTGATATCGAAAGAAAGGAAAAAACTCAGCGAGCTTCCCCCCGGCTCCAAAGTGGGAACGTCCTCCCTGAGGAGACAGGTCCAGATAAAGAGGCTCAGAGGAGATCTCAGGGTGGAGGTTCTGAGGGGAAACGTGGACACGAGGATGAGGAAACTTAAAGAAGGCCTTTACGATGCGATCGTCCTCGCCTACGCAGGGGTAAAGAGGATGGGTTATGAAAAGGAGGTTAGCGAGGTCCTCGACTTCTTCATCCCCGCGGTGGGCCAGGGTAGCCTCGCGATAGAGATAAGAGAGGATGACAACAGGATAAGAGAGCTCATAGAACCTCTCGACCACTTCGAGAGTAGGATAAGGGCCGAGTGCGAGAGGGCTTTCCTGAGAAGGCTCGAGGGAGGCTGTCAGGTCCCCATAGGAGCTTACGCTGAGGTCAGGGATGGTAAGGTCTTGATAAGAGGGTTTATTTCGGACCTCGAGGGGACTAAATTTATCGAAGGCGAGGAGGAGGGAAGCATTGAAGAGGCGGAGGCTGTGGGAGAGAGGCTCGCGGAGGACCTCCTCTCGAGGGGAGGGAAGGAGATACTGGAGGAGATATACGGAGGCGGATCATGAAGCCGATAGGAATAGTCCTGGGAACTAAGCCCTCTAACCCCCTCGAGTTCTGGGTGGGGGTGGAGAGCGGGAGCTACCTCCAGCTGGACGATGTGGTAGTGGTGAGATCGAAGGTGGACGGGACCTCGAAGGAGGTGAGGTTCTACGGCCTCGTCCACGAGGTTCAGAAGTATCTGGAAGGTATAGAGCTCGCCTACGAGGCTCAGCTGGTCACGGACGGTATTGTCCCCGCAAACATAGCCTACATGGCCAGGGTGATGGTAACGAGGATAGAGCCCGAGATCTACATACCTCCAACTCCGGGAGACCCCGCTTACAGGGCTCAGGGCAAGGATCTAGAGAAGGCCCTCTACTACGACGGTATGAGGACAAAGATCCCCGCGGGGCTCTCTAGGAGCGGGGACGTGGTGTATCTCAACTACGACTTCCTCAACGGAAGGGAGGGAGCGCACGTTTCAATCTCCGGTATGTCCGGGGTGGCTACCAAGACTTCCTACGCCCTCTTTCTCCTTTACTCGATCTTCCAGAAGGCGGACGACAGGAACAGGATCCACGGCCTTATATTCAACGTGAAGGGCAAGGACCTCCTCTGGATAGACAAGAAGAACAAGAGGTTCAACCAGAAGTTCGAGGAAGACTTCAAGAAAATGGGCCTCGATCCGGAACCTTTCAAGAACGTGGGCTTCTTCGCCCCTCCCGAGATGCCAGGAAGCCCGATCCCGGCCACCAAGGACAGGCTCGACAGGATAAACCCCTACTGCTGGAGCATGAAGGAGTTTGCCCAGGAGGGGCTTTTGAGGTTCCTCTTTACCGAAGGGGACGAGGGAACATCCTCACTCCACTACGTGATAGACAGGGTTACCGACAAGCTCCAGCAGCTCGCAAAAGATAGCCCGCCGGACGTCCTCACCGATGAGAACGGCAGGGAGATAGAGAGCCTCGACGATCTTCTCAGAATACTCTACGAGGTCATAGAGGATAGGGAGAGCAAGACGGACCCGGACAGATACAGGGAGTGGTTCGGGACGGCGGCAACATCAACGGCTTACGCCTTCCTCAGAAGGTTCCACCACGCTGCCTCCCACTGCAGGCAACTCATATACGGTTCTCAATCCAGAAGCATAGACTGGAAGGCTAACCAGCTCACCGTCATAGATATATCGGACCTCCACGGGATAGCCAAGATGTTCGTCGTGGGATCGATCCTGAAGAGGATCTTCAAGGAGAAGGAGGAGAGCGGAAACCCCTACCCTAAAATCTTCGTGGTTCTAGACGAACTAAATAAGTACGCCCCAAAGGACAGGTGGAGCCCGATCAAGGACATACTGCTCGACATAGCGGAGAGGGGCAGGAGCTTGGGAGTGATACTGATAGGGGCCCAGCAGACGGCGAGCGAGGTGGAGAAGAGGATAGTGGCGAACGCGGCGATCAAGGTTACCGGGAGGCTCGACAGCTCGGAGGTCCTCAGCAAGGAGTACGAGTTCCTCACAGGTAACTTCAGGCAGAGGGCGATAATGCTCAAGAAGGGGAGCATGATCCTCTACCAGCCTGACATCCCAAACCCCCTCATGATAACGTTCCCCCTAGCTCCCTGGGCCACCAAGAAGGAAGAGGCCGAGGAGGAGGTCCGTGTCCCCGAAGAGTTTGATCAGTTTTAGTCTTCTACTCCTGATTGTCCTGCCCGTCTTTGCCAGGATAGAGGGGAGCAAGTACGGTGTTTACGAGGGCAAGATAAGGATAGTCTTCAACCTCACAAAAAGTAGGGACTTCAAGATATTCACACTCGAGAACCCCAGGAGGATAGTGATAGACGTTTACGGGGAGAGGAGCATCTCCAAGCTCAGCCTCCCCGTTGATATGAGGTACAGGGTGGGGAAGCACCCGTGGGGTATAAGGATCGTCCTCTACTATCCCAGGGACTTCTCCCTAAAGTACTTCAAGCTCAGGAACCCGGACAGGATAGTCCTTGACATATTCAGGGAGGAGAGTGAGCTCTACACGGAGCTTATAAAGATAATCGGGGATGAACCGCCGAAAGAGAGAGTGCCCAAGGTGGTCGTCCTGGATGAGGACAGGAAGAAGGTCGAAGCCTCGAAGGATCCCATCCTCGGTCTGATAAAGAAGGCGAGATCCCAGCCCCTGGTTTACGAAGAGCGTGTGATAGTGATAGACGCCGGGCACGGGGGCAAAGACCCAGGAGCTATAGGTTACGGAGGTATAAGGGAGAAGGATATAAACCTCGCCATAGCCCTCAAGGTAGCCCAGTACCTGCGGAGGGACGGAAGGTTCAAGGTAGTTCTAACCAGGAAGGGTGATTACTTCGTGGAGCTCTACAAGAGGGCGGAGATAGCCCTTAGGAACAGGGCGGACCTCTTCATCAGCATACACTCGGACGCTGCCCCGAGGAAGAACCCACGGGCCAAGGGAACGCAGGTCTTCGCCCTATCCTACGAGAGGGCCGTAGAGAAGAAGAGGCAGATACTCAGGAGCAGAAGGTACGCCAGGCTTGTCCTCGGCGATGCGGCGAACATAAAGTCTAGGGTTGTCAAAAGGGTTCTCGCGGACCTTGCCATAGATGTCACCCTCAAGGAGAGCGTTTACTTTGCGAGGATACTCTCCAGAGAGCTAAAGAGCGTTATAGGTAAGGACGTTTACTTTAAGGGTATAAACAGGGCAGGGTTCGCTGTTCTCAAAACGCCTGGGATACCCTCCGTCCTCGTGGAGACTGGCTTTATAACGAACCCCTCGGAAGCTAGGAAGCTAAAGAACCCGGAGTTCCAGAGGAAGATAGCCTGGTCCATATACAGGGCGATAGTCCGCTACTTTTACGGGGAGGACTTCGGCCAAAAGCTCGTAAAATATCAGTAAAGCTCGCGCCGGAGGTCTGACATGATCGTAGTTGTAACCTTTCTGTTTGCCGCAGGCATCCTCTTCGGTAAGCCCATAATGGACACTTTCGCGGAGGTCAAGAGGTTTCCCTTCGTTACATACAGAGAGGTCTGGACAGGAACCCCGGCTCAGGTTGGGGAGGCGGCCGTTCCCAACGTGGTTATAACTTACGGGGTCAAGGAGAAAAAGAGCGTTGTTGCCTCGGCCTCCCAGATAGCCTACTTCCTCGGCCAGTGGACGGATGACCTCGGTATAAACCCGAGGATGGTCAGAAAGGGCTACTTCCCTTCTCTGATAATGCCACTCCCGAAGGCCCTTAAAACGGAGAAGAATCTCATTCTCCTGGGAACCAACAACCGGATAGTTAGGGAGCTCGGTCTGAAGTTCAGGGGCCCCACCCTGAAGGTCGTCGAGTGGAAGGGCAGGAAGGTCCTCGTGGTCGGGGGAAGAAACACTAAGGAGGTCCTCAAGGCGTCCAGCTTCCTTGCCAACAAAGTTGTGGCCTTCAAAGCCGGAGCCTACAAGACCTTCTTTAACTTCGTAAAGCTGAGGGGGCTGATAGAGCACGGGAACTACACCGCCGCAATCCATCTCATAAAGGATCCTCAGGGACTCTCGGCCTGCGGGAAGAACATGTCCATAGCGGCCCCTATGATGGTAAAGTTTCCCCCCGAAGTCAAGAAGATCGTTAAGAAGAGGAACAGGATAATGTATACGGAGCTCGTGAAGGCCCTGAAACAAGGGGACAAGGAGAGGGCACGGAAGCTCTGGAAGGAGGCTATGTTCACCTGCTACCAGTGCCATCAAGGGCTCGGGATAAAGAGGCTGAGGAAGTTCATACCCAATCCGGAGATACACTCCAAGCATCAGAGGATAGCGATGAGCTTCGGCCTTGTGAAGAAAACCCAGAAGGGCTTTGACTGCTCCGCCTGCCACAGCGGAAGGACTCAGATAAGGGGATATTGAGACCGGAGAGGATATTCCTCGTAGGCTTCATGTGCAGCGGGAAAACTACCGTTGGGAAAATGCTCTCCGAACGTCTCGGCTGGGAGTTCCTGGATGTGGATGAGGAGATAGAGAGGAAGGAGGGCCTCTCTATTCCAGAGATATTCGAGAAGAAGGGGGAACCTTACTTCAGAGATCTCGAGCTAAGGACCCTGAGGGAGCTCGCGAAAAGGAAAAAGGTCGTCATCTCCACCGGGGGCGGTCTGGGAGCAAACCCCGAGGCTATGGAGCTCATGAAGGAAAAGGGGCTCGTCGTCTGGCTCAAGGTCTCCTACGAGGAGTTTATAAAGAGATGTGGAGGGGACGAGAACAGGCCCCTCCTCAGGCTGGGAGAGGAGGAGCTGAAGGAGCTCTTGAAGGAGCGCGAGAGCGTGTACTCGAAGGCCCACCTCCATGTGGAGGAAGGAGATCCGGAGGGGGCGGCCAGGCTAATTATCGGCCACCTCTCTCAGTCAGCCTGAAGGTCTCTCCTTATCTCCTCGGGGGTTGGGCAGGCCTCTGGGGGCATGCCTTTAAGCTTGGAAGCGTAGTACATCAGCGGAATGAGGACGAGTGTGAGCATCGTAGATCCGATCGTTCCGAATATTAGGGATATGGCCAGGCCGTTGAAGATGGGATCGAATAGGATCACGAAGGCACCTATCACAACCGCGACGGCGGTCAGGAGTATAGGTCTCGTCCTCACAACCCCGGCCTCTACCACCGCAAGGTGAACGGGCAGGCCCTCTTTAAGTCTTTCCTCCGCGAAGTCCACCAGAAGTATGGAGTTCCTCACGATTATCCCGGCGAGGGCTATGAAACCTATCATGGAGGTGGCGGTGAAGAAGACACCGCCCATCAGCTTGTCCATAAGCCAGTGTCCTGGGATTATACCCACCAGGGTCAGGGGTATAGGAGCCATTATTATCCCGGGAACCTTGAAGCTCTTGAACCATCCGAGGATCAGCACGTACATCACAAACAGGGCCACACCGAAGGCGAGGCCAAGATCCCTGAACACCTCCAGGGTTATGTGCATCTCCCCGTCCCACTTCACGTACACCTTGTCCTCTATAAGCGGCAGGGACATCCAGAGCTCACCCACCTTTCCGTAAGGGTTGTCCACACCTAGAACCTTATCCCTCACGTCCAGTATCCCGTAAAAGGGAGCCTCCTCCCTTCCGGCCACATCGCCTATGACATACACGACTCTTCTCAGGTTCTTGTGGTATATGGTCTTGGGTATGGTCTTTTCCTCGACCTCAACGAGCTCCGAGAGGGGAACCGCCCTGCCTTGGGAGTTGATCAGCTTGAAGTTCTTGAGTATCTCCGGGACTCTGTACTCCTCTGCGAGTCTGAGCTTTATGGGAACGTGCTCGGTGTCCGTGTTCTGGAGGACCCCAACCTGCATCCCCCCTATCAGGGCCCTCATTGTATAGACTATCTCCTCCTTGGAAAAGCCGGATAGCTTAGCCTTGTCCTCCTTCACCACGAAGTTCAGCATAGGGGCCGGAGCTTCGAGGTATATACCCTCGTCCGTTATGCTCTTGGACTCTCTGAATATGTCGAGTATCTCATGGGCGACCTTCTCCTGAACCTCCCTGCTGGGGGCATAGACCTCGGCCACTATCGGCGAAAGAACGGGGGGACCTGGCGGGACCTCGACTACCGCCACGTATTTCGCTCCGTACTTCTTAGCTATCTCGTGGACCTTCGGTCTTATCATCTTCGCAAACTGGTGGGACTGTTCCTTCCTCTCGTGCTTCCCTATAAGGTTGATCTGGATCTCGGCCAGGTTCGAGGCCTGCCTCAGGTAGTAGTGTCTCACTAGGCCGTTGAAGTTGAAGGGTGCCGCTGTGCCCACGTATATCTGGTAGTCTGTAACTATGTTCTGCTTGGCTATGTAGTTTCCTA